>JBGGME010000068.1:0-29305 GCA_041288195.1 Hyphomicrobiaceae bacterium | reverse complement strand
CGGGGCATCGGCTTCGGTCACAGCGCGGAAGCGCACGGTCGGCAGCCCGGCATCGCGCAGCAGCCGCTTGGCCGCGTCCTTGTCCATGGCAGCCGCCGACGCGAACACATTCGCACCTACGTACGGTACGCCGGCCAGCTCGGCGAGACCCTGCACGGAGCCGTCTTCGCCGAACGGACCGTGCAGCACGGGAAAAATCACATCGACGGGCGCCGGTGGCTCGACTGCCGCATCATCGTCAAATGCGACGACGAGCCGGCCGCCGCCCCCGGGCAGGAGCGTGAGCAACGGCCCGCCGGCCGGAACCTCGGAGGGGAAGCGCCCCTCGACCAGATGACACAGAATCCACGCGCCGCTCCGCGCGACCGCGATCGGCACCACCTCGTAGCGCGCCGGATCGAGCGCGAGGAACACGTTGGCGGCCGACATCAGGGATACGTCATGTTCCGCAGAGCGGCCGCCGAACAGCAATGCCACCCGCAGCTTCCGCTCCATCCCAGCGCCTCCATCGATCGAGTGTGCCGGCTACCCCTGGATCCCAGGATACCGCGTCAGAATATTGGCGACCCGATTTGGCATTCGGGCTATGGGGCCCGCCACCTACTCGCTGTCCGGCAGAGACGGCGCGGAGAGTGGGCGGCAGTCCGCGGCGAAGGCGAGCCGGGCGGCGGAGCGCTTCTGCAGCTCCTCCCGCGACAGGCCGTCGAGCACCTTGCGCACGAGGAAGCCCGCAGGCGTCACGTCGATGACGGCGAGGTCCGTGTAGATGCGCTTGACGCAGGCCTTGCCCGTCAGCGGCAGGGTGCAGGCCTCGACCAGGCGGGGTGCGCCCTTCCGCGTGTTGTGCTCCATGATGACCCATACCGCCCGCGCACCCGACGCCAGGTCCATGGCGCCGCCGACGAGGGGGCCCTTGTCGGGGACGCGCATGTCCCAGTTGGCGAGGTCGCCGTTGGAGGCCACCTCGAAGGCGCCGAGGATCGTCACGTCGATGTGGCCGCCGCGGATCATGGCGAATGACCAGGCCGAGTCCACGATCGACGCGCCGGATCGCAGCGTGATGCGGCGGCTGCTGGCATCGACGAGATCGGGGTCGGCGCGATCGGAAGCCGCGAGCGGCCCGGCGCCGATCACGCCGTTTTCCGAATGGATGAAGACGTCGCCCGCGGCGTCGAGATAGTCCGAGACGTGCACGGGCATGCCCATGCCGAGGTTGACGAGCGCGCCCGCCTTGATGTCCTGGGCCGCGCGCCAGGCCATCTGGCGGCGATTGAGGGGCAGGGGCTTTGCGGCGCTCATTCCGACACCCTCACGATGCGGTCGACGAATACGCCCGGTACCTGCACGCGCTCGTGCGCGATGGGGACGTCCTCGACCGCGCGGACCTCGGCGATGGTGAGCTTGGCGGCAGTCGCCATGGCGGGGGAGAAATTCATCTGCGCGAAGCGGAAGGTGAGGTTGCCGTAGACGTCGGCGGTGTCGGCGCGCACGAGCGCGAGGTCGCCGGTGATCGCCGGCTCGAGCACGTAGTCGCGGTCGCCGAAGCGCCGCGTCTCCTTGCCCTTGGTGAGATCGGTGCCGTAGCCAGCGGGGGTATAGAAGGCGGGGATGCCGGCGCCGCCGGCGCGGATCGCCTCGGCGAAGGTGCCCTGCGGCAGGCACTCGAGCTCGATCTTGCCGTCCTTCCACAGCTGCTCGAAGGCGGAGAGGCCGCCCTCGCGGCCTCGCGCGGCGCTGCACACGACCTTGCGCACTTGGCCCGCCTCGATCAGCTCGTGGGTCAGCGAGTAGCGGTGCGTGGCGGAGTTGACCACGAGGGTGAGGTTCTCGAGGTTGCGCTCGCGCAGGGCCCGGATCAGCACGTTCGGAAAGCCGGCACCGCCGAAGCCGGAGATCAGCACCGTGGCACCGGCCTCAATATCTGCCAGCGCCTGTGCGGCCGAGCCGACCCGCTTGTCGATGGGCATGTGTTCGAGCGCCTCCCAGGCGAGACACTAGCATTGCCGAGGCGAGGAGGGTCAAGCCGTCCGGTCTGGCGAACGGCGGAGCTGCCCCTCGCTGCAAGGCAGGGAACGAGGAGCTTGTGCCAGGAAGCCGACGTCGTCGCACGCATTTTGTCAGCCAGAGCGGCGCAGATGTTCGAGGTGGTCAAAGGCGCCGACATTGACGGCGGCCACCCGCCTCTTCCATGCTGACGATCCAAACGACAATGAAGTGGGAGGAAGTGGCGGCATGCGTCGACGCACATTTCTGAAGGTTGCCGGCAGTGCCGGCGCGGGTCTTTTGACCTTTCCGGCCGTGGTCGGGGCGCAAGCTCCCTGGCCGAACAGGCCGGTGAAGGTGATCGTTCCTTTTGGCGCTGGCGGCGGAACCGACAACCTCGCACGGTTCTGGGCCGAGAAGCTCAGCCGCGCCTTCGGCCAGCCATTCGTGGTCGAGAACCGGGGCGGCGGCTCCGGCATAATCGGCACGGAAGCCGTGGTGAAGTCCGCGCCCGATGGCTACACGCTGCTGCTTTCGTCGAACTCGCCAACCGTCAATCTGCCTCTTCTGCGCAAGGTACCCTACGATCAGGGCTCGCTGCAGCCGGTGGTGCGCGTCGGCGATGCTGTGACCGGCTTCTGCGTCAATCCGGGCACCGGCCTGAAGTCGGTGAAGGAACTCGTCGACTATGCACGGGCCAATCCCGAGAAGCTTGCCGGCTGCTCAGGCGGGGTGGCCACCAGCAGCCATATGCGAATGGAGATGCTGGGCTATCGCGCCGGCGTCAAATTCCTGCACGTGCCCTATCGTGGCGGCGCCGACGCCTTGAACGATCTGCTTGCCGGCACGGTACAGTTCATGAACGACCCGTCCACCAATCCGTCCGCCAAGGCCGGCAAGCTCAACATGCTGTGCGTCAATCACGGCACCCGCAGCCCCGAATTCCCCGATGCGCCGACGCTGACGGAAGCCGGCTATCCCAATTCCGACATGCCGTTGTGGTTCTGCATCTATGCACCCGCAGGGATACCCCAGCCGATCGTCGAAGCCCTGCACGCCAAGGTGACGGAGATGTCGAAGGAACCCGATGTGCCGGCGCGCCTGCTGCTCACCGGCAGCCTCCCGGTGACCTCGACGCACGCCGAGCTGCTGGCCTTCCGGGACGCGGAATGGAAATCCTCGAGCGAGCTGATCAAGGCGGCCAATATCAAACTTGAATGAACCGGCGGGTCCGTCGGCGCTTCGGCCGTCTCGCGTCCAGTCTCGACGAATTATCGCAGCTGGGCAGAGCCTCGGGAGGCCGGCCACATAGTCCATCACGTGCCCCTGGCGATGCGAAGGGAGGCTCAGAGCGCCATCAATGGCCAAGCCTCTCCAGCAGTGCCGGCATGTGCACCAGGTCGGCCTTGTAGTTGCCGGTCAATGCATACACGACGATGTTGACGCCGGTGCGGAACGCCATCTCGCGCTGCCGCTCCCCGCCTGGCACCACGGGATAGAGTGGTCGGCTGCGGTCGTCGAGCGCCCAGGCGGCGGCGAGGTCGTTGGAGGTGATCAGGATCGAACTCACCCCGTCGACACGCCGGGCGTGCTTGCCCTGGTCGCTGTCGCGCGGCGCCTCGGCCTCAACCCACAACTGGCCGCCGTCCCAGCGCCCGGGGAAGCTGCGCAAGAGGTAGAACGCCTTGGTCAGCACGTGGTGCTCGGGCACGGGCTCCAGGCGCGGGATATCGAGGTTGCCGAGCAGGCGCTGCAGCGGGGTGCCGCCGTCCCCGCGCATGCTGAGCCCCGTGGGAATGCCCTGGCCATAGTCCTTGGTGTCGAAAACGATCATGCCGCCCTGCTTCATGTAGGCATCGATCTTGGTCAGCGTCGCTTCGGGGAGCGGCCGCGCATTGCCTAGCACTGGCCAGTAGAGGATCGGAAAGAAGGCGATCTCGTCGGTGATGATGTTGACGGCGTAGGGATCTCCCGGCTGCACGGTGGTTTTCGCGACCAGGAACGTGTTGAGGCCGATCAGGCCCTGGCGGCTCACCTCGTCGGTGGCGGCATCGCCGGAGAGCACATAACCGAAGGTGACCTTGGCCGTGGCCTGGGCGGCGCGGTCGTCGTCGAGCCGAGTGCTGCGCGGCTGGGTCGGCGCCGCCGTCTGTGCGAACGCGGCGCCGGCCAGGAGCAGGGACCCAGCGACAAGTGCGATGAACTCCAGCCGCGCCATGGAAACCTCGCCTGGGCAATCTGAAGCAGCCTACCAGAAGGGGAATGCTGCGTCGCGGCGGAATCTAGCCTCCCGAATTGGACGCGCCTGCAATCGAGTACACGTCCAGGTCGGGCCGTCCAAATCGGTCGGCTCAGGCGTACCGCGGGCGGTGCGTGCCGCGCGCCAGGAGGAACAGCATGATGGAGATGTTGATGAGGTTCCACAGGAAGCCGTTGGCGAAGGCCTGCCAGTAGGAGCCGGTGGCGTCGAAGATGGCGCCCGACATCCAGCCGCCCAGCGCCATGCCCAGGATCGTCGACATGATCACCAGGCCCACGAGCGTGCCGGACTGACGCGGATCGAAGTATTCGCGCACGATGATGGCGTACATCGGCACGATGCCGCCCTGGAACAGGCCGAACAGCGCCGAGATGACGTAGAGGGGCGCGAGGCCGTCGAAGAAGATATAGAGCGCGAGGGCGGCGGCCTGCGCAATGGAGCCGATCAGGAGGGTGGCGACGCCGCCGATGCGGTCGGCGACGAAGCCCGAGGCGATGCGGCTGATGATGCCGAAGCCCAGCATCAGCGAGAGCATCTCGGCGCCGCGCGCGGCGCCGTAGCCGAGGTCGCCGCAGTAGGCGACGATGTGCACCTGCGGCATCGACATGGCGACGCAGCAGGAGACGCCGGCGAGGCACAGCAGAGCGAACAGCACGTAAGGGTGGAAGCCGAGCGAGCCCTTGGCGCCGTTCGCCGCGGCGCTCGCATCCATGTCCCCGTGGTCGCGCAGCCGGCGCAAGAGCACCAGTGCCAGCGGCAGCATGGTGGCAAGGCAGACGAGCCCCATGATGACCTGGTTCTGGCGCCAGCCAACGCCGTCGGTCAGATGCTGCACGATGGGAGGCCAGATGGCGCCGCCGATGTAGTTGCCCGAGGCGCACACGGCAACGGCGATGCCGCGGCGGCGCTCGAACCAGTGCGAGATGTCGGCGATGAGCGGGGCGAATGTGGCGGAGCTGCCGAGCCCGATCGCCATGCTAGCCAATGCATAGACGAAGATGCTGGGCGCCACGCCGGAGGCGACGAAGGCGATGCCGAGCAGCAGGACCGCGGTCATCAGTGGCGGGACGACTCCGAACCGATCGACGAGGCGGCCGATGCCGACCGCGCCGAGGCCGAAGCCGATCATGGTGAGCGTATAGGGCAGGGAGGCGTCGGCCCGGCTGACGCCGAATTCGGCCTGCACGGCCGGGAGCGTGACGACGCCCGCCCACATGCCGACGCTGCCGATGGTGCCGAGCAGCACCGACACCCAAAGGCGGACCCACGCGTAGGTGGACTCGATCTGGGACCGAGACTTGCCGATTGTTTGGGCAGTGTCCTGCATGGGCGCGGGACAATCGGGGCTTCCTGCCCGGGGGTCAAGCTTGCGCTGCCGCAATTGTGCGCAGGCAGGCATGCGCCCGGGGATGTTGGCTAAGCGGGGATTACCGGCGCGCGCGGCCGCTTGAGGACGAGGGCGGCGGCGGTGAGGTTGAGCGCGATGCACACGGCGAGCGCTGCCGGATAGCCGCCGGTGGCGTCGCGGACGAGGCCCAACAGTCCCGGCCCGAAGGCGTAGGTGAACTGGCTGATGCCGGTGGACAGGCTGATGATCATGCCGAACGCGGCAGCCTCGAACTCGCGCTGCACGATGAGCGCGGGAAAGGTGATGAGGTTGCCGACCGAGAAGCCGTAGACGGCGCAGGCCGCGAGCAGGATCGTCTCGTCGCGGGTCTGCGTCATGACGCCGAGCGCCGCCGCCTGGCTGGCGAGCGACAGTGCGCTGGCGATGCGCTGATCGAGCCAGTTTGCCATGGTGCCGAGCGTCAGGCGGCCCACGATCGCCATGGCCGTCGTGATTGCGACCGCCATGCCCGCGGTGGCGCGGCCGATCGACTGCTCCAGAAACGCGATCTGGTGCACGAGGAAGCCACACTGGGAGGTGATGGCGATCGCGAAGGGCGCCGACACGCTCCAGAACGCCAGGCTGCGCAGCGCCTTGGCCCTCGTCCATGCGGTCTGCGGGGCGGTCAGGTGGGCTGTCCCGCGAGGGGATGCAACGGGAGCCCTCGCCGGCGGGGGGACGCGCAGGATGGTGAAGGCCAGCGGCACGGCGAGCGCCAGGATGAGGGCCGCGCCCGCCAGCATGGCGGTGGCGAAGCCGCTGGCGGCTGCGACCAGAACGAGCGAGGGGACGATCACCACCCCGCTGAAACTCGCGCCGTTGAGGGCGAGGCTGATGGCGAGACCGCGGCGCTGCTGGAACCACAGGCCCAGGATGTTGTTGATGGCGCCCAGACTCATGGTGGCCCAGCCGAAGGACATGACGAGATAGGCGGCGATCAGCTGCCAGGGCTCGGTCACGAACGCCAGGGCCGCCGCTGAGCCCGCAAGCGCGGTCGCGCCAAACAGCACGCAGGCGGTGATGCCGAGACGGCGGAGCGCGTCGTTGACGAAGACGACCAGCAGCGCGCTGAAGAGGTAGCTCGCCGTGCTGGCGCCGGCGATGAGCGAGGCCGGCCAGTCGTGCAGGCGCTTGAGCTCGGCCAGGTAGAAGCCGTGGCCATAGAAGCCGAAGCCCCAGGACAGCAGTGCGAGCACGAAGCAGGCCGCGACCACCCGCCAGCCGTAGTATCGGGCAGAGGACTCATCGGCGATGGAGGCCGAGCGCGCTGAGCTCATCCGGGCGCCAGCCCGTGGATGTGCGGTCCTGTGGATGAGGGCAGCTCGAGCCTTGCAACCCGCGCGCGCATGCGCAGTCTCGGCACCCGCCGCACGTTGCGAATCGGGGGAGCTGCGGCGGGCACTTTGCGGAGTGCAGGCGCGGCGCGCGGGGAGGCGGGAGTGGGAAAGAACATCCTGATCTTCTCTGATGGGACGGGCCAGGCCGGGGGGTACATGCCCGACGAGGCCCGCAGCAACGTCTACAAGCTTTTCCGCGCGACCCGGGTCGGCCCCGAGAGCATCATCGACCCGGAGCTGCAGCTCGCATTCTACGACGGCGGGCTCGGGTCACGCGCCGAGACCATCAAGATCACGCCGCTCCGCCGCCTCTACAACCTGCTGAGCCGGGCAACGGGCCTCGGCATAACGCAGAACATCATCGACTGCTACGCCCACATCATCCGCGTCTGGCAGCCCGGAGACCGCATCTACCTGTTCGGCTTCAGCCGCGGCGCCTACACCGTTCGCTGCGTCGGCGGCGTGCTCAAGTCCTGCGGCATCCCCACGGCGGTGCGGGAGAAGGGCGGCGGCGTGCGGCCATTGCAGCGCGATGCGAGGTCGGCAAGGCGCATCGCGGCGGAAGCGGTGAAACACGTCTACCAGCATGGCGGCTCCATCAAGGGCGATCCCCTGCGGCTCGAGCGGGAGCGGCGTGCCGCCAAGTTCCGGTACAAGTATTTCTCCGGGGACGCCAAGGTCTCCAACACGGCGCCCTACTTCATCGGCGTGTGGGAGACGGTGCAGACGCTGGGCGCGGGAACGTTGGGTCTCACGATCCTCACGCTCATTTACGAGGCCTTGTGTGCGACCCTGGCGCTCGCCTCGTCCAAGCTGGTCGGGGGCGGGTTCTGGTTGCCGTTCCTGCTGCTCGGTGTCGGGCTGCCGGCGGCGCTCTATGCCGCGGCCTGCATGCGCTACAAGGGACTGGTGAGCCTGCACCGCTATCGCCAGGCGTTCTACGACACGCGGCTCAATCATGCCGTGCGCTATGCCCGGCACGCGCTGGCGATCGACGAGAACCGCGCCAGCTTCGCCTGCGTGCCGTGGGACGAGGAGCGGCCACGACAGTCCTTCACCGAGCAGCCCAACGCGCCGCCGCGCTTCCGGCAGGTATGGTTCGCCGGCAGCCATTCCGACGTCGGCGGCAGCTACCCCGAGACGGAGGCGCGGCTCTCCGACATCGCCCTGGTGTGGATCGTGCAGGAGGTGCTGAGCCTGCCGCATCCGATCCATATCGATGCGTCCGTGCTCAAGCTGTTCCCGGACCCGGCGGGACCGCAGCACGACGAGCGCGAGGCCTTCATGGCGGCCTGCCCCGGCTTGCTGGTGGACATGTGCCTGCGGGTCTACGACAGGCGCAAGTTCGGCTGGCGCGAGGGGCATCGAGTGATCCCCGTCGACGCGCTGCTGCACCCATCGGTGCTCGAGAGGTTGGCCCTGCCGGGTGTCCTGGATCACGGGGATATCGTGCCCTATCGCCCGCACGCGTTGCGCGAGCATTGGGCGGTCCGGCACTTCTGGGAGACGGATGCTGCGGCGGCCGGCAGGCAGAGGGCGTCGCGCTCTCCCTCAGTCCCTGGACGCCGCATCGAGCCGCACTGGGGCCGCGCGAGAGGCTGAGCGCCGCGTGCGGTCCTTACGCCGCGACGATCTCGTCGGTGTGGACCTTGAAGCTCGCGAGCCCGGTTGCGCCGAAGCTGGTGGATAGGGCGACGTCGGTGGCGTCGCGCCCGCGCGCCATCAGGATGCGGCCGATGCGCGGCTTGTTGTGGCGCGCATCGAAGGTGTACCACTGCCCGCCGAGGTAGGCCTCGAACCAGGCGCTGAAGTCCATGGGCTCCGGTGACACGGGGATGCCGATGTCGCCCAGGTAGCCCGTGCAGTAGCGCGCGGGGATGTTCATGCAGCGGCACAGCGTGATGGCGAGATGGGCGAAGTCGCGGCACACGCCGCGCTGCTCGCGGAAACCGTCCCAGGCCGTGCGGGTGGCGGAGGCGTGCTGGTAGCCGAAGCTCAGCCGCTTGTGGACGTAGGAGCAGATGGCCTCCACGCGGGCCCAGCCCGTCGGACCGTTGCCGAACGCGGCCCAGGCCTCGTTGGCGAGGTGGTCGGTGTCGCAGTAGCGGCTGCCGAGGAGGAAGACGAGGACGTCGTCGGGAAGCTTCTCGACGGGGATCTGGGGAGCGTCCGGCACGGCGATGTCGGGCAGGCCCGAGTCGCTGGCGATGAAGTCGGTGGAGACGGTGATGCGACCGGCGGGCGCCGTGATGCGCGTGCAGATATTGCCGAAGCCGTCCAGGTAGTCGTGCGCCTCGACGGCAGGGTCGAATGTGATGCGGTGGGGGCCATGCAGGTCCGGCAGGCGCGAGGGGTGCACGCTCAGCATCAGCAGCATGGGCGTCGGCTGCGTGCACTCGTAGGCGATCTCGTAGCCGGCGCGAATCTTCATGGCCTTGCTCCCGCGTGCCTTCGGTCAGAAATTAAGCAAGATTGGTGCCAGCATCTGCAACTTTGCGCCAGCCGAGTTCGGCGGCGTGGCACGCGGGCCTGTTGCGCATCCCGCAGGATTGCGAAACGGCGCGAGCTGAGAGATTGGTGGGACGGTAGCGTCGCACAAGAATGACGGACAGTTCACGGCAGTTGCCTCTCGGAAGGGATTGGAACATGGACCTCGGCAAGCTCGGCGTTTGGGCGGGACTGGACGGCCTTTCGGCGGCCGAGGCGCTGGCCTTCGCGCAACGCCTCGAGAAGCGCGGCTACAAGGCGTTTTGGACGCCCGAGAGCCGCGGCCGCAATGTGCTGGTCAATGCGGCGTGGCTGCTGTCGGGCACCTCGCGTCTCGTCGTCGCCACGGGCATCGCCAACATCTATGCCCGCGACGCCGTGGCGATGGCGAATGCCCAGCGGGGTCTCAACGAGCAATCGGGCAATCGGTTCCTCCTCGGGCTGGGAGTCTCCCACAAGCCGATGGTGACGACCATGCGCGGCCATGCCTACGGCAAGCCGGTCGCGACCATGCGCACCTATCTCGACGCCATGCGCGAGGCGCCCTACCAGGCGCCGATGCCCACGCAGAAGCCGCGCACGGTGCTTGCCGCGCTGGGCCCCAAGATGCTGGCGCTGGCCGCCGAGATGGCCGACGGCGCGCATCCCTATTGCGTGACGCCGGAGCATACGGCGCAGGCGCGGCGCATCCTGGGCCCGGGCAAGCTGCTCTGCCCCGAGGTGATGGTGCTGCTGGAGACCGATGCCGGGAAGGCGCGCACCGCAGCGCGGACGGCGCTCGCGCCCTACATCGCGCTCGAGAACTACGCCAACAACTGGCGCCGCCTCGGGTTCACGGAGGCTGACCTGGCTGGCGGCGGGTCGGACCGGTTCGTTGATGCAAACCTCGCCTGGGGCGACGAGAGCGCCATCCGCAAGCGCCTGCAGCTCTACTGGGACGCGGGCGCGGACCACGTCTGCATCCAGGCGATCCACCCCAGCGGCTCGCGCACGACGATCGACGAGCGCATCTTCGACCTGCTGGCGCCGGCGGCGGCTTGAGTGCGAGAGGAGGTGGAAGGCGCCTACGCGCGAGCCTCGAGCGCGGCGCCCTCACCGGCCGCCGCCGCCGAGCGCACCCGCACCTCCACCGTCATGTCGAGGAAATCGTCGGTATCGCCGAAGTAGGAGCCCGACAGCGGCACGGCCTGGGCCGGGTCGCGCGCGACGGCGACGCGGATCAGGTCGCGGTTGCCGACGATGGCGTTGGTGGGATCGAACTCCACCCAGCCCGCGCCCGGCAGATACACCTGCACCCAGGCATGGGTCGAGCCGCCGCCGCGATAGCGCACCCCGTCGCGGGCGGGCACGTAGAGGTAGCCCGAGACGAAACGGGCGGCGAGGCCGAGCGCGCGCAAGGCCTCGATCATCAGCAGCGCCAGGTCGCGGCAGCTGCCGCGGCCGAGCTTCAGGGTCAGGGCCGGCGGACGCGTGCCGGGCTCCGAGCGGCGCTCGTAGGAGAAGCTCTCCTTGAAGGCGTAGGTGAGCGTCATCAGCAGCATGCCGGTGTCGGTGGGCCGGCCCTTGCGCAGGAAGCGGCGCACCCAGCGCTCGACCTCGCCGTCGGGGTCCGGGTACTGGCGGGCAATGGCGGGCGCGAGGTCCGCCATCTCCTGGGCGTCGTAGACGAAGGGGTAGGCGCGGGCGCCATCCTCGATCTGGAAGTCGGGCGAGTTGGAGGGGGTGTGATCGAGCCAGATGTTGCTCTCGAAGCGGATCTCCTCGGCTTCCCGGCTCCCGAAGTCGACGATGGTGACGCAATTGCCGAACACGTCGTGCACCCAGCGCACGCTTGCAGGCGCGGGCGAAATGTCGAGGCGCGCATCGAGCAGCTTCTGGTCGTGGCTGTCGCGCGGGCGGAACATCATGCGATGCTCGCCGAACGACACCGGCTCCCGGTAGCGGTAGGTGGTGATGTGACGGACGGTGAGTAGCGTCATGGCTAACGTTCGCGCGATTCGCAGCGCTCGAATACGGGACGGAGGGGATTGCGGGCGCCGTTGCCCGCGGTGTGCATGCAAGATTTATGCTGCGAGAATGTGGCAGGCGCGGCTGGCCACAAATTGCGCAGTCGGGCGGCGGTAGCCAAAGATGAGGCAGGCGTGGAGTGGGGCCTTGCAGAGGCTGCCTGACGCTGAGGCTAGCCGCGGGCGCCCGAGAACGGCCAGCTGCCGACGCCGCTGGCGTTGACAGTGCCGGAGATCTTGTCGCCGTCGACGGAGCCGCTGAACTCGAGCGTCAGCGGCATGGGGTTCTTGATGGCGACCTTGAAGCTCACGGCGTTGCCGGTGGCCTTGCCCTCGAAGATGTCGGTGGAGGCACCTTCGTCGTTGGTCATCTTGCCGGTCAGGCCAGCGCCGGCCGTTGCCAGGGACAGCGTGCCCTTGCGCTCGCCGATCGGCGTCTTCATCACGACTTTCCAGGTGCCGTCCGCTGACATGTGCCGGTTCTCCATGGCTCCCCATTCGTCGCCGGGCCCAGATTGAGGGAGCGCCACAGCCGAGGCAATCGTTTTCTGCCGCCCCGGCTGAGCTCGGTCGAGGCAGCCCGCCTATGCCGCCGTGCGAAGAGCCAGTGCCGGGGTTCGGGCAAACAGCATCCTGCGCTCGAACATGGTGGAGCGGAAGAAGGGGTTGCGGGCCACGAGGCGCTCGCGCGCCATGCTGTAGTCGAGCGCCATCAGGGAGATGGGCTTGGTGAGCGAGGGGTAGTGGCGCGGCTCGCAGATCAGCCGGTGCCCGAACACGCGCCGATAGAAGGCCTGGTGCTCCGCGCGCACCGTGGCAAGCAGCAGGCTGGTGTTGAAGTATTCCGATGCGAGCACGGCGAGCCGTGTCGTCACGTAGCAAAGCTCAGGATAGCGTCGCGACGCGGCGCGGTCGGCCACGAACCGGGTCGGATCGATGACGGTCTTGCCGGCCGCGATCTCAGGCGTCAGCAGGTCGCCGAAGACGTTGAGCGCCGGCAGAATCGGCGATTGCCGGGTTGCCACATGCAGGCGGATCGAGCTCGCCAGCTGGCCGTCGACGTAGACACCGAATGTCCAGGCATTGTCCGTGTCGTCGAGCGCATCGCAGTAGCGCTCGCCGGAGTTGGGGACGATCGCGCCCTCGCGCAGATAGGCCGCGTAGCGCAACCGGTAGATCGCCTCCCTGTCCTCCGTCGTATCCGCCCGCCGGTAGTCCACACGCTCCAACAGCGACAAGACGCGATCCGAGAGAGTTCTTGCCGGCATTGCCGCAGCCGGAACGGACGCTAATGCACCCATTTTACGCTCTACCCCACGCTCAATAACCCCACCTTCTTAAGGTTAACACCCAATTAAGATTAGTAAAGCGCGAATTTCATGACGAGGCCGAAACGCCGCGAGTACGGTTAAGTTTATGTTAACGGGCGGACCGATTTGGACGACAGGCGAGCGAATTGCGCAGAGGAACATTAACCCTTGGCGATACAATTGAGGCGGTTCTGCGATCCAGGCCAAGATCGTATCAAAATGGGACGACAGGTCACACGGAATTGGCTACGCGGCACCAGGGATATGTCGCAATCGGCTGTAATTGAACCAAAATTTATCCGGGTGCCGCACCCTCGTTTCCTCTAGCCTGCAAAAGGGGTCCGGCAATGAAGCTCTGGCAACGGCTGATGCGGCCTCGCGACGGCCAGCCGCTGCCGTCCGAGATCTATATCTCGCTGGTCGACGCCCTCTTCAAAGACCCCCACAGCCTGTTCGTGGGCTCGCTGGCCGCCTCCATCACCGCGCTGATCACGGCCTGGAAGACCGGGGAGCAGGCGCTCTACCTGTGCTCGGCCGCCATCGCCATCGTCGCCTGCGCGCGCGCCATCGACGTGCGTGCCTATGCACAGCAACGGTCCCAGCTCACCGATATCGAGCAGGCCCGGCAATGGGAGCTGCGCTACGTTTGCGGCGCCGCCGCCCATGTGTCGCTGATGGGCATTTGGTGCCTGCTTGCTTTCATCAAGACCAGCGATCCGTTCGTGCAGATATTCGCCTTCTCCATGACGCTCGCCTACATGATCGGCATTTCAGGGAGAAACTTCGCCAGCAATCTTCTGGTGACCGCCCAGATCGTCTGCGCCGGCATTCCCATGACGATTGCGCTTTTCTCGGTCGGCGGGGCGTATTACTGGATTTTCGCCTTCGTTCTCGTGCCTTTCTTCGTCACGCTGAAATTCATCTCGGACCGCCTGCGTCGGGTTCTGCTCGATGCCGTGGTGGCCAACCGCGACATGAGCCTGCTGGCCGGCCGGTTCGATACGGCGCTCAACAATATGCCGCACGGGCTGTGCATGTTCGACGCCGAGCGCCGCATCGCCGTCTGCAACAAGCGCCTCGGGGTGCTGCTGGGCGTGCCGCCGGAGATTGCGTCGAACCGGCCCTCTGCGCGTGAGCTCGTCGGGGCCTGCGTGGGCAGCGGCGCCCTCTGCCGCGAGCGCGGCGAGCGGCTGCTGGCGGAGCTGGAGAAGCGGCTCGAGGGATCGGGCGAGGGGGAGGTCTTCCTCGAGGCCAATCCCAATCGCATTCTCGCCCTGACGTTCCACCCGATGGCGGACGGCGGCGCCGTCGTGCTGTTCGAGGACATCACCGACCGCCGCATGGCCGAGGCCAAGATCAATCAGCTGGCGCGCTACGATGCGCTCACCGGGCTGCCCAATCGCGCCCTGTTCCGCGACCAGATGGACGTGGCGGTGACCAGCCTTCGCCGGCGCGGGCCGTTTGCGATCCATTTCATCGACCTCGACGAGTTCAAGGAGGTCAACGATACCCTGGGGCACCCCTGCGGCGACGAGCTCCTGTGCGTGGTGGCCGACCGGCTTCGCAACGCCGTCTCAGGCTCCGACGTCGTCGCCCGCTTCGGCGGCGACGAGTTCGTGGTGCTGCAGTATCCCATGAGCCACCCCAATGATGCCGCTGCGCTCGCCGAGCGGCTGGTGGCGGCCTTGGCCGAGCCGTTCCAGATCAGCGGCAACGAGGTCGTCATCGGCGCCAGCATCGGCATTGCGCTGGCACCGCGCGACGGCAGCGACGCCGATTCCCTGCTCAAGAACGCCGACATGGCGCTCTACCGCGCAAAATCCGACGGGCGTCGCGCCTGGCGCTTCTTCGAGCAGGGCATGGATGTGATGGCCCAGGCCCGCCGCAGCCTGCAGCTGGACTTGAGAAGCGCGCTCGCGGCCAATGTCCTCAAGGTGCACTACCAGCCGCTCTACAACCTGCGCAGCAAACGGATCTCGACCTGCGAGGCGCTGTTGCGCTGGCCGCATCCCCTCAGGGGCATGGTCTCGCCGGCCGAGTTCATCCCGGTGGCCGAGGAGATGGGGCTGATCGTGGAGATCGGCGACTTCGTCCTGCGCGAGGCCTGCCTGGAGTGCGCGACCTGGCCCGGCGATGTGAATGTGGCAGTCAACCTGTCGGCGATCCAGTTCCGCCGCGGCAACATCGCCAAATCGATCGCCGATGCGCTCGCCGGCGCAGGCTTGAGCCCTGGGCGGCTCGAGATCGAGATCACGGAATCGGTGTTCCTCGACGACACCGAGCTGACGCGGCACTGGCTGGGCGAGCTGCAGAAGATGGGCGTGCGGATCTCGCTCGACGATTTCGGTACGGGCTACTCGAGCCTCAGCTACCTGCACAGCTTCCCGCTCAACAAGGTCAAGATCGACCGCTCCTTCCTGCAGGGCCTCAATACCAGCCATCGGCCGCTCAAGCTGCTGCACGGCGTGGCGCGGCTAAGCGCCGACCTCGGCATGTCCGTGGTGGTGGAGGGCATCGAGACCGAGGAGCAGCTTGCACTCGTCGCGCAGGAGCCGAGCGTGGAGGAGGTGCAGGGCTTCCTCATCGGAGCGGCAATGCCCGGCGTCGAGGTGCGCAAGATGCTGGTTGCGCCTTCCGAGCGGCTCAGCAAGGTCGCCTGACGCAAGATCCGAGCCGACCGCCGGAGCGCCTTGCTGGCGCCGCCGACGGCCGGCTCATGAAATCCTTCTCAGGCAGACCAGCAGCGGACCAGGCGATCGGCGCCCTTGCCGTAGACGACGGACTCGATCTCGCTGCGGTCGATGCCGATATCTTGCAGGACGCGGTCGTCGAGGCCACGCAGAAGCGCAACGGTTGCGAGCTTCGCGCGCCGCGTCCAATAGGCCTCCCACCAGCTCCAGAGATTCTGGGCGAGCCCGTGCGCGGGCTGGGACTGCAGGGAGAGGGTGCGGGAATTGGATGACATGGGTGCCTCCATGGCGTGTCGATGAGTGAGGAGTGGGCGGATGCCGGACTAGCGGCCGGTAGCAGTGGGGAGCGCGGGGCCGGCGGGGTGCAGGCGCCGGCCAAGGCGCCCGAGCCACGAGCGCAGGGTCGAGACCATCTCGCGCATGGCCTGCGCCCGCTCGACATGGGCGCGGCGAATGACGACGTGCAGCTCCTCGGGGGTGATGCCGCGGTAGGGATTGTTGTCCAGCGTTCTCATTTGAGTATTCCTCAATGTGACTGCGTCTTGAGTTGACAAATACGCCCAGAAAATGCGATCCACAAACGACAATATCTCGCCTGACACATGAGAGAAATTTACGCGTCATGCGCCGCCCCCTGCCCCCGCTCAATGCCCTCAAGGCGTTCGAGGCCACGGCCCGGCACCTGAGCTTCTCCAGGGCCGCCGAGGAGCTGCATGTGACGCCGGCCGCGCTCAGCCATCAGATCCGCGGGCTCGAGGATCTGCTGGCGCTCAAGCTGTTCCATCGCAAGGCGCGCTCGATCGAGCTGACGTCGGCGGCGCGCCTGATGTATCCGGGCGTGCGCACCGCCTTCGAGAGCCTGCGGGCGGCGGTGGAGCAGCTCGACCGCGCGCGGGAGGACCGCATCCTCGTCGTCAGCGCCTCGCCGGGACTGACCGCCAAGTGGCTGGTGCCCCGGATCTATCGGTTCATGGAGATGCATCCCGACGTCGACACGCGCATCTCCTCCAGCTCCAACTATTCGAATTTCATCACCGACGGGATCGATGTGGGCATCCGCCTGAGCTCCGGCGTCCATCCCGACCTCTATGTCGAGAAGCTTTCCGACGAGGCGATGCTGCCGCTGTGCAGTCCGCGGCTGCTCGAGGGCGAGCATCCCCTGCGCACGCCGCACGATCTGCAGCACTTCCCGCTGATCCAGATCGACCTGCCGGGGTTCGTGCCGACCTGGGACGACTGGCTGGCCGCCGCCGGGGTGACTGGCATCGACACCTCGCGGGGGCTGCGCCTCAACGTCGCCGACCACGCGCTCGACGCGGCGAGCGAGGGGACGGGCGTGGTGCTCGGCTACAAGCTCGTGGCCTCGCGCGACATCGGGTTGGGACGGCTCGTCTCGCCGTTCGGGCCGGAGGTGCCGCTGCCGGGGCGCGCCTATCACTTCGTGTGCGCCAAGGGGCAGGAGAAGCGGCCGACGATCAAGGCGTTCCGGGACTGGCTGTTCGCGGAGATCGGGGACACCTTCGCCAGGCTCGGCTGCGATGCGCCGCGGGCGGCGAAACCCGAGGCCGCGTCATCTGCAAGCGAGCCGGCGCACTCGGGAAAGAGACAATCGGCACCCAAGCGAGGGCGCGCAAAGGAGGAGACGACGTGAGGAAGCTGCAGATTGCGGCCATCCCCGGGGACGGGATCGGCCAGGAGGTGATCGCGGCGGGCGTCCGCGTGCTGGAGGCTTGCGCCAGGCGCGACGGCGGCTTCGAGGTCGCCGTCGATCATTTCGACTGGGGCTCGGAGCGCTATAAGAGGACGGGCGCGTTCATGCCGGCCGACGGCCTGGCGCAGATCAAGGGCCACGACGCCATCCTGTTCGGCTCCGCGGGCGCGCCCGATGTGCCGGACCACATCACGCTGTGGGGCTTGCGGCTCGCCATCTGCCAGCCCTTCGACCAGTACGCCAACGTGCGACCGACCCGCATCCTGCCGGGCATCACCAGCCCGCTCAGATCGGTGACGGGGCCGGAGCTCGACTGGGTGATCGTGCGCGAGAACTCGGAGGGGGAGTATGCGGGCGTCGGCGGGCGCGTGCATCGCGGGTTGCCGGAGGAGGCGGCGACCGACGTGTCGATGTTCACGCGTGTGGGGGTCGCGCGCATCATGCGCTATGCGTTCGCCCTGGCGCGGTCGCGGCCGCGCAAGCTGCTGACCGTCGTCACCAAGTCGAACGCGCAGCGCCACGGCATGGTGATGTGGGACGAGATCGCGGCCGAGGTGGCGGCAGAGTTTGCCGACGTGACCTGGGACAAGATGCTGGTCGACGCCATGACCATGCGCATGGTGCTGCGGCCGCAGTCGATCGACACGGTCGTGGCCACCAACCTGCACGCCGACATCCTCTCCGATCTCGCCGCCGCGCTGGCGGGCTCGCTCGGCATCGCGCCGACCGCCAACCTCAACCCCGAGCGCAAGTTTCCCTCCATGTTCGAGCCGATCCACGGCTCGGCGTTCGACATCATGGGGAAGGGTATCGCCAATCCGATCGGCACGTTCTGGTCGGGCGTGATGCTGCTGGAGCATCTGGGCGAGGCGGCCGCGGCAGCGCGCCTGATGCGCGCCATCGAGCGCGTGACGGCGGACACGACCCTGCACACGCCCGACCTAGGCGGCAAGGCGCGCACCGGTCAGGTGACGGAGGCGGTGATCGAGGCGCTGGCCGGCGACAACCGCTGAGCCGAACGAGCGGGGGGGTGAGGCCGGTTCCGTCTCGGCCCCGATGGGGTTATTCTGCTCGGTCTTAACCGACGTCCACAAAAGCAGCGTTGACTGATTGCTGCGTTCACCAAGAGGATGGTCGGGCGAGGGTATTCTTTACCCCGCGTGTCGCGACGACCTACCCTTTCGAGGAACGAGCGGCTCATGTTCAAGGACATGCGCACGGGCACCAAGCTCCTGGTTTTGTGCGGCACGTTCATAGTCGCCATCCTCGTGCCAGTTTACGCGCTGGTCGCGGAGAAGCGGCTGGCCGTCGATTTTGCGCGCAAGGAGCTCAGCGGCAGCCGCTATCTGACAGCGGTCCGGGCTGCGTATGGGAAGATCCTCAGGGCTGATGGGCAGTCTGCCTCAAGCAGCGTGGTCGAGCAGGAACTGGCTGCGGCAGAGTCGCTCTCAGCGGGGAAATTTCAAAGCGCAGCTCTGTCGCAATCGCTGGTGTCGGCAGTGCGCGACCTAGGCTCGGGCCCATCAGCCAGCGCCGGGACGCGCACGGTCGAAGCCCTCACGAGAGCAGAGGCGCTGGCGTCGCGCGTTGGTGACGACTCGAACCTGGCCTTGGACCCGGACCTCGATAGCTACTACGTGCAAAACATCGTCGTGCAGAAGGTGCCGACCTTTCTCGGTCAATTGGCGCGACTGCAGGACTACGTGGAGAACAGCATCACGTCGTCCGCTCAGGCTCGCTCGAGCAGCATTCAAGTTCCCATCTTCGCAGGCCTCCTCAGGTCGACGAGCGACGAGTTGAAGGAGAACGCGGAGGCTGCCTATAGAGGCAATGCGGATGGTCGACTGAAACGAGCCATAGAAGTGCCGTTCGGGAAATTGATCTCGAGTCTGAATGCCTATCTCGGAGCTCTGACCGCAAAGGCGGCAGGCGTCGAGGCGAGAGATGGCGTTCCGATCGAACGCCTGCACAAGGCCGCCGTCTCGGATGCTCTCAGTGCCTGGGCGACTGCCCACGCGGAGCTGGATCGGCTGCTGCAGCAGCGCATCGGCGACTTGAACCGCAAAATGCTGTTCGGCCTTGCTCTGATCGGGCTCGTGGCGGGCCTCAGCATCTTCATTGCGCTGCTGACGCATCACCACATAGTGCGTCCTCTCGAGCGGCTGGAAGCCGTAGCGTTGCGGGTGCGAGAAGCGAAGGACTACAGTCTTCGCATGAAGTACAGAAGCAACGATGAGATCGGCCGGGTGACGGCCGCGTTCAACGAGATGCTGGCCGAGCTGGCGACGGCCCGCAACAGGGAGATGGCGCAACAGGCGGAGCTTGCGCGCGCTACACGGCTGACCACGATGTCGGAGATGGCGGCGTCCATAGCGCACGAGGTCAACCAGCCGCTGTCGGCAATCGTGACCAACGGCAATGCCGGGCTGCGCTGGCTCGCGCATGCGACGCCGGATCTGAACAGGGCGCAGGCGGCCCTGCAACGCGTCGTGAGGGAGGGGCAGCGTGCCAGCGAGATCGTTGGCAGCGTTCGCGCCATGTTCAAGCGCGACACGCAGAACCGGTCGCGCCAGAACTTGAACGTGATCGTCGAGGAGGTCCTGCGCCTGGTTCGAGAGGACCTGCAGAGCGCGAACATAACGCTCGAAGCGACATTGGATGACGACATCGCCGAAGTGCTCGGCAACCGCGTGCAGCTTCAACAGGTCGTGCTGAACTTGATAACGAACGCGATCGATGCGATTTGTGCGGCTCCGCCGGACCGGCCCCGACAGCTGAAGGTAAAGGTGCTGGCCCACGATCCCAGCGGCGTCCTGGTAGCTGTAGAGGACTCCGGTCCTGGAATTGCGCAGCAAGATGCCGAGCGCGTCTTCGAGCCGTTCTTCACGACCAAGGCCGGGGGCATGGGGCTCGGCCTTTCCATTTGCCGTTCCATCGTGGAAGCGCATGGTGGCCGCTTGTGGGCGTCTCCCGGAACCCCCCACGGCACCGCCTTCATGTTCACGCTCCCCGAATCTGATGGTAGCGAAGCGTGATGTCGGACGGGGCAGAACAGTCCATGGTCTACGTCGTGGATGATGATGCTTCTCTGCGGGAAGCGCTCCTGGACCTGTTTGCCTCCGTAGGCTTGGATGCCCTGGCTTTCGGCTCGCCGGCGGAATTTCTGCGGCACAAGGTGTCGGAGACGCCGAGTTGCCTGGTGCTCGATGTCCGTCTGCCGGGGCTGAGCGGGTTGGATTTTCAGGCAGAGCTGGCGAAGGCGAAAATCAACCTGCCGATCATCTTCATTACCGGTCACGGCGATATCCCCATGAGCGTGAGGGCCATGAAAGCCGGTGCCGTCGAGTTTCTGACCAAGCCGTTCCGCGACCAGGATCTCCTGGACGCGGTGCAGCGGGCTCTCGAGCAGCAACGGGCGCGCCAGACCCAGCAAAAGTCAGAAGCGGATCTCGAGGCTCGCTTTCAGTCTTTGACGCAACGGGAACAGGAGGTCATGACCCTCGTTGCCACCGGCCTCATGAACAAGCAGGTCGCGGGAGAGCTTGGCGTGTCCGAGGTGACGGTGAAGGTGCACCGCGGCAATGCCATGCGAAAGATGGGCGCCACGACGCTGGCGGACCTGATCCGGATGGCGCAGGCCCTGAACCTAAATCACCGAGAATGATACTCGCCTAAACCTATGGATAGGTACCAACCGCCGCCATCGATGCCTAATTTATTGGCAGGCGTAACCGTAACCGGATGACTTCCTTGGTGACAGCTCCGCAACTGGTTTCAATCGTCGACGACGACAATGCTGTGCGCGAGGCTACATCGGACCTCCTGGAATCGCATGGCTACACGACGGCGGTGTTCGCCTCGGCGGAGGAATTCCTGCTGTCGGGGCAGCTCGAAGACACCGTATGCCTGGTGACTGACCTTCGGATGCCAGGGGCCAGCGGCATCGAGCTGCAGCAGCGACTGATCGATGGCGGGCACCGCATACCGACAATCGTCGTGACCGCGCATCCCGAGGAGGCCATGCGATCGGCCGCGATGGAGGTTGGCGCTCTCGCGTTGCTGACGAAGCCGCTCAGCGAGCAGCATCTGCTCGCGTGGCTCGAGACTGCGTTTGTGTCGAGCGCGCGCGCTTAGCGCAGAAAGGCGCGCCGATCGATTCAGCAGTGGGCGGCGGTAGGGGTAATGGCATGGGCATGCGGGCGCCTGGCCGCCTGCTGCCAATCCCGCCGTGTCTCAAAGTCGAACGCCCTCTTGGGCTCCGTTGCGCCCGACGCTTTGCATGACCCAACGAGTATAGGTCATCGATCCTTTACGGAGGAGGAGCCGATACCCGTGGGCAATAGACTTCGATGAACGCATTGCCGATGAAGGGGTACGAACAAGACTTCGGATGCGCAGGGGTGGGCGAGAAGGTCATTCCGACTTCGAAATACCGACGAAGCCGACTTCCCCGCCGATCCTCGGTTCAGGACTACCGCATGTATTTGGGAGAGCAGACGGTGGCGGTCTCGGTGATCACGCAGTCGACCGGGGTTGCCGATGCGATTGAGCAAACCCGACTGGATCTTGCGGCAGGGGATGCCGTGGTTCGCGTGACGCGGATCCGGAGCGAGGGTTGCAGACCGACGGCGTATGAGCTCGCCGTGCTTCCGCTAGGTCGCTTCCCCGGTCTCAAATCGGATAGTGAGATCACTCACGATCTGCTGGCGCTTGCCAGCGCACATGGTTTGGCCCTGGGCAGGGTAACGGAGGGTCTCGATACCGTCTCTCCGACGAGTGAGGTGGCGGAGCATCTGGAAATCGGACCCGATGAGGCCGTCATCAAGCTCGATCGGGTCGTTCGATCCGCGCACGGGTTGCCTATCGAATGGCGCATCGCTTTCGTGTTGAAGCTGTGATCGAGCCGCGATTGCGTGCCCGCTCGACACCAGGCGCCCTCAGGACTTGGGGCGCCCCTTCGGCGCGGGAGCGGCTGGAGCAGGGTTGGGGTTTGGGTTCTTGGCGGGGCCGACTTCCTTGGGGCCGAAGTTCAGCAGCTCGGTGAGCTGGTTCTTGATGGGGCCGGCGGCGACGTTGAGGCGGAGCGCCCAGTCGCCGTGCACCTCCAGCACGACGATGGCGCGGTACTCGCCGGGCGTGGCGGTCGCCTTGGCGGCGACGGGCGCGACTTTGTCGGCGAGCGGCCTGGACGGCATGTCGGCGCCGATGGTGAGATGTGCCTTCTGCAGCGGCGCGCCGGTCGTGGCGTTGGCGAGCTTGACGGTGCAGTCGTAGGCGAGCCAGACGCCGGCTGGCCTGCAGGCGACGGTGGCCTGCGCGCGGTCGGCGGCGTGCGCCGCCATCGTGCCCGCGACGGCAACGGCGGCGAGAACGGCGAGGATGGGTTTCGCAGGACGGCGATTGGCAGGCATCGGGGCTCGGCTCACTTGGCGGGATCGGTGGCGACGGTTTCGGCAATGAGGTGATCGACGACGCCCTCGAGCGCTTTCTCGCGCGGGGCGCCGGCGGCGGTGAGACTCTGGTAGCAGGCGACTTGCCGGTCCGCGCTGGTGCCGCCGGCGACGATGGCGCGGGCGTGCTCGATCTCGGACAGGCAGCCCAGCGCCTCGGCGTCCTCCCTGAGCAGCACCAGCAGCTCCTCGACGAGGTCGCGGAAGGCGACAAGCTCGCCCTTGCCGAAGTCGAAAAGCGTGCCGGCGACGCCGTAGCGCTGCGCGCGCCAGCGGTTCTCCGACAGCAGGAACAGGGGATAGGTGCGCCAGGTCTGGTTGGCGCGGCGGATGCGGTAGAGCATGCGCAGGATCGAGACGTACATGGCCGCGACGCTCACCGCATCCTCGAGCCTGGTGCACACGTCGGTGATGCGCATCTCGAGCGTGGGGAAGCGGGCGGAGGGGCGCAGGTCCCACCAGATCTTGCTCGCGTCCTCGATGACGTCGTTGCGCACGAGCAGATCGACGGTGTGGCGGTATTCCTCCCAGCTCTCGAAGCGACCGGGCAGGCCCGTGCGCGGCAGCTCCTGGTAGGCGGCGAGGCGGTAGCACTTGAGGCCGGTGTCCTCGCCCTCGGCGAACGGCGAGGAGGTCGAGAGCATGAGCAGGTGCGGCAGGAAGTAACGGGCCTGGTTCATGAGGTCGATGCGCAGCTCGTCGTCCTCGATGCCGACGTGCACGTGCATGCCGCAGATGACGAGGCGGCGTCCGACGCCGGCGAGATCGCGGGCGATGGCCTGGTAGCGCTCGCGCTCGGTCGGCTCCTGGACGCTCCAGCGCGCGAACGGGTGGGTGGAGGCGGCGATGGGGGCCAGGCCGTGCTCGCCGGCGAGGCTCGCAACCGTGCGGCGCAGGGCTGCGAGCTCGGCACCCGCCGCGCGCGGGGAGGCGTGCACGCCGGTGCCGACCTCGATCTGCGATTTCAGGAACTCGCGCGCCACCTGGCCCTGCAGCGCCTGCTGGGCGGCTTCGAACAGGGCGTGCGGCATCTCGCGCACGAGGTCCCGGCTCGCGCGGTCGACGAGCAGGTACTCTTCCTCGATGCCGATGGAGAAAGTGGGGTCCTTGAGGGGCATGGCCCATGTTGGCAGGGAAACCCGTCGGCCGCCAAGGGGCGGTGCGGTGGGGTCAGACCCTTCTGCACCGCCTAAGCGACTGGGCGGGGTGCGATGGGGTCAGACCCTTCTGCACCGTCTAGGCGACTGGGCGGGGCCTCGCCATGGGGTCTGACCCCGTATCGCCGAGCAGCCAGTCGGCCGCGGGCTTCCAGAGGGTGTCGCGCACGTCGGGGCGGAAGAAGCCGAAGTGGCCGATCTTGGCGACGCCGGCCTCGGCAGGCGTAACGTGCCGGATGGAGCGCTCGCTGGCGCCGGTGTAGCGCTCGGTCATGAGCGCGACGGCGGCCTCCGTGCCCCAGGGGTCGTCGGCGAACTGGAGCACGCGCAGCGGTGCCGTGAGCCTCGCGAAATTTTCGCGGCCGGGAAGCGTCGCATCATCGAACAGGAAGCCGGGCGACATGCACCAGCTGCGCCATTCGAGGAATGCGGGGCCCGGCATGTCCTCGCCGCCGATCAGGCGGCCGGGCATGTAGCCTGTCGCGCGCACGACGAGAGGCCCCGCGCCGCCCATCATGACGAGCACGCGGTAGCGCTCCGGCACGGCCATGCGGCCCCAGTAGCCGTTGAGCGTTGCGACGTTGAGCTGGCGGGCGACCAGGTGGTTGTTGTGGGCGAGGCGGTGGCAAAGCCGCCCATGCTATGGCCGACCCAGTGCAGCGGGCGATTGGGAAAGGTGCGCGCGGCCCACGTGAGCACGCCCGGCACGTCGAGCAGGCACCAGTCTCGCATGCGTACGGGCGATCCCTTCACAGGTGCCCGGCGGGAGCCGCCGACGGCACGGTAGTCGAAGGTCAGCACGGTTGCGCCGCGCTCGGCGAGGTAGGTGGCAAAGCGGGCGTAGAAGCGGCGCGCGATGGCGGCACCCGCGGCGATGCCGACGAACGGAGCGCCGGGGTGCTGCATTGTGGGTGCGAACAAGGTGGCGGCCAGCACGTAGCCGTCCTCGGCGGGAATCGCGATCTCGCGGCTTTTCGTTGCCGCAGTCGCATCGGCGGGCGACAGCACTTCCGCGGTCGCTGCAAGCGCGCTCATGAACGGGGTCTCCATGAGGGGGCGAAGTTGACGTAAACGTCAAGCTAGCGCAATCCATGCTGCGGTGCAATGAGGAGCTGCCGGCGGGCGCTGCGGCAATCTGGCTAAGGCGCGCGCTTTACCCTATAAGGCGCCAGCGCCGCAGATGGCTTGGCATGGAGAGTTGAAAATGCCCGCGCCGTGGAAGCCGGACAGCTGGAGAGGCAAGCCCATCCTCCAGGTGCCCGAATACCCCGATCAGACGGCCCTCGAGGAGGTGGAGCGCAACCTGCGCAATTTCCCGCCGCTGATCTTTGTGCGGGAGGCGCGCGACCTCAAGGACAAGCTTGCGGGCGTGGCGGCCGGCCAAGGCTTCCTGCTGCAGGGCGGCGATTGCGCGGAGAGCTTCAAGGAGCACAAGACCGACTACATCCGCGACTATTTCCAGCTGTTCCTGCAGATGGCGCTGATCCTGGTGTTCGGCGGCAATACCCAGGTCGTCAAGGTCGGGCGCGTGGCGGGCCAGTTCGCCAAGCCGCGCTCCTCGCCGACCGAGAAGCAGAACGGCAAGGAGCTGCCGAGCTATCGCGGCGACATCATCAACGGCCCCGAGTTCACGCCCGAGGCGCGTATTCCCGATCCGCGCCGGCAGCTGCAGGCCTATCGGCAGTCGGCGGCGACGCTCAATTTCCTGCGCGCGCTGCTCGACGGCGGCTATGCCTCGCTCGCCAACGCGCACCGCTGGGAATTGAAGTTCATGGAGGGCACGGCGGTCGAAGCGCGCTACGACAAGCTCGCCGACGAGATCAAGCGCACGGTCGAGATCAATGCGCTGCTCGGGCTGACGCCCGAGAAGAACCTGGAGATGCGCACGACGAGCTTCTACACCAGCCACGAGGCGCTGCTGCTGCCTTACGAGCAGGCGCTGACGCGCAGGGACGAGGCGATGGGCACGGGCGAGTACGTGGCGACGTCGGCGCACATGCTGTGGATCGGCGACCGCACGCGCCAGCCCGAGGGCGCGCACGTGGAGTACTGTCGCGGCGTCGTCAACCCGATTGGCGTCAAGTGCGGGCCGTCGCTGGAGGCCGATGAGCTGCTGCGCCTGATCGACATCCTGAACCCCAAGGACGAGGCCGGCCGGCTGACGCTGATCTGCCGCTTCGGCGCCGACAAGATCGAGAAGCACCTGCCCAGGCTGATCCGCGCGGTGAAGAAGGCCGGGCGCACGGTGGTGTGGGAGTGCGATCCCATGCACGGCAACACCGTGACGGCGGCGGGCGGCTTCAAGACGCGCCCCTTCGACAGCATCGTCAGCGAGGTCGAGCGGTTCTTCGATGTGCACCGCGCCGAGGGCACCTACCCCGGCGGCGTGCACATCGAGATGACCGGCCAGAATGTGACGGAGTGCACGGGCGGCGCGTCGCGCATCTCGGAAGCCGATCTCGCCCGGCAGTACGACACGGGCTGCGACCCCCGTCTCAATGCGGCGCAGTCGCTGGAGCTTGCTTTCCTGCTGGCCGAGAGGCTGAAGCGGGAGCGCGGCGCCAGCGCAGCGGCGCGACGCGGCGGAGTAGAGACGGCATTCATCCCGAAGTTGCATTCCCGGAGGCCGACGCTTTAGCGGAGGCCATCCGGGATCTGCCCCCTTCATTTGGCTGCAAGGCCCCGGATCGCCGCGAGGCGCGGCGTCCGGGGATGCATCACGTTGGGTTGGGTGTGCGGGTGGCGATGAAGGCGGCGAGGACCATCAGGGCGCAGGCGAATGCGAGCGACCAGGTGGCCTGGGCTAGGCCGAGCGCGACGAGGAGCGCGGTGGAGAGGATGAGGGCGGCGTAGGAGAGGACGCCGAGCAGGGGCACGCTGCCCTGCTTCATGCCGATGTCCCACAGCACGAAGGCAGCGCCGATGGGGCCGAGGCCGAGGCAGACGAGGGCGGCCCAGGAGACGAGGCCGGCGGGAGCGGTCCATTGCTCGAAGGCCCAGCTGCAGGCTGCTGCAAGTAGCGCGGTCGCAAGGCAGGGTGCGGCGACGGCCTCGCTCGGCACGGCGGCAAGCAGCCGCGAGGCGACGGAATAGCTCGACCACACGAAGGCGCAGGCGAAGGCCAGCACGAAGCCGAGGCGCGCGCCGGCGTCGGGCGTGTCGGCGCCGAGCTTCTCGTGCACGAGGATGGCGGCGGCGGCAAAGCCGATCAGGGCGCCGATGACGTGCTGCGCGCGCAGGCGGTGGTTGGGCAAAAAGCCCGAGAACAGGACGGTCAGCAGGGCCCATAGCGAGGTGATCAGGCTCGCCTCGGCCGGCGGCGCGAGCGTGAGGGCCGCGAAATAGAGGGCGTGGTAGATGAAGAGGCCGTAGACACCCAGCGCGAACGAGCCCCAGGTCGGCTCGAGCAGCTTGGCGCGGCCGCGCAGGATGGCAACGAGCGCGATGAGGACGCTGCCGATCAGGAAGACGATGGCCGTGGTCTGAAACGGCGGGATGGGGCCGCGCAGGGCGGTGAGGCTCGCGAGCGTCGCCCACAACAGGATGGCGCCGGTGCCGAGCAGGGTTGCCATTCCCGAGGACACTGCATTCCCCCTTCACTTGCATCTGGCGCGTTGCGTGGGTGTTGGCCCACGCCCTAATGTCGGCCCATGTCGCACACCCTCACGGATTGCATCAAGATCGCGCTGGCCCAGCTCAATCCTGTGGTCGGCGACCTCGCCGGCAACGCCGCCAAGCTGCGCACGGCGCGCGCCGAGGCCGCGGCCAAGGGCGCGGACCTCGTCGTGCTCCCCGAGCTCTTCATCACGGGCTATCCGCCCGAGGACCTCGTGCGCAAGCCGGCGTTCGCCGCGGCTGCGCGGTCTGCCGTCGAGGCGCTGGCGGCGGAGACGGCGGACGGCGGCCCCGGCATCATCGTCGGCACGATCTGGGTCGAGGACGGCAAGCTCTACAACTCGATTGCGTTGCTGGACGGCGGGCGCGTGCAGGCCGTGCGCCACAAGGTGGACCTCCCCAACTACGGCGTGTTCGACGAGAAGCGCGTATTCGACCAGGGGCCGCTGCCGGGGCCGGTATCCTTTCGCGGCGTGCGCATCGGCGTGCCGATCTGCGAGGACATCTGGAAGGAGGAGGTGTGCGAGTGCCTGCAGGAGACGGGATCGGAATTCCTGGTCTCGCCCAACGGCTCGCCGTTCGACTGGCCCAAGCCCGACCTGCGCATGAACGTGGCGGTGGCGCGCGTGCAGGAGACGGGGCTGCCGCTCATCTATCTCAACCAGGTCGGCGGCCAGGACGAGCTGGTGTTCGACGGGGCCTCGTTCGTGCTCAACGCGGACCTCGGGCTCGCCGTGCAGATGCCGGCCTGGGAGGAGGCGGTCTGGGTCGTGGAGATGCGGCGCGGTGCGGGCGGGTGGCGGTGCCTCGAGGGCGAGCGGGCCGCAATCGAGGAGCGGGAGGCTGCAGCTTACAACGCGTGCGTGCTGGGCCTGCGCGACTACGTCGACAAGAACGGCTTTCCGGGCGTGGTGATGGGGCTGTCGGGCGGCATCGACTCGGCGCTGTGCGCGGCCATGGCGGCCGATGCGCTGGGGCCGGCCCGCGTGCACTGCGTGATGCTGCCCTATCGCTACACCTCCAACGAGAGCCTCAGCGACGCCGCCGAGTGCGCCAGGGCGCTGGGCGTGCGCTACGACATTGCCCCCATCGCCGAGCCGGTGGAGGGCTTCGGCAAGGCGCTCGCCAGGATGTTTGCGGGGAAGGCGCCCGACATCACCGAGGAGAACATCCAGTCGCGTGTGCGCGGCACCATGCTGATGGCGATCTCCAACAAGTTCGGCGGCATGGTGGTGACGACCGGCAACAAGAGCGAGATGTCGGTGGGCTACGCCACGCTCTACGGCGACATGAACGGGGGCTTCAATCCCATCAAGGACCTCTACAAGATGGAGGTCTACCGGCTCGCGCGCTGGCGCAATGCGCATGTGCCCAAGGGCGGCAAGGCGCCGGGCGGCATCGTCATCCCCGAGAACATCATCACGCGGCCGCCGACGGCGGAGCTGCGCGAGAATCAGACCGACCAGGACTCACTCCCACCCTACGAGGTGCTCGACGACATCCTGGCGTGCCTCGTCGAGCAGGAGATGCCGCTCGCCGAGATCGTGGCGCGCGGGCATGCGGCGGAGGTCGTCAAGAAGGTGGAGCGGCTGCTCTACATCGCCGAGTACAAGCGGCGGCAGGCGGCGCCGGGCGTGAAGATCTCATCGCGCAACTTCGGCCGCGACCGGCGCTATCCCATAACGAACAAGTTCCGGGAGCAGGTTTAGCTACGCCACCCTTCGCAACGCGAACGTCTGCGCGCCGTCGGTCGAGGTCAGATGGCCCAGCCGCGTAAGAGCGGAGATGGTGAGCTCCACGCGCTTCTCGATGGCCCTGCCCTGCGCGAAGGAGCGCGCCATGTCGGCAACGGAGATTGGCGCCGCTGCCGAGGCCAGAATGCGCATCACCGCCGCGGTCTCTTCCAGCTCAG
>JBGGME010000067.1:0-21027 GCA_041288195.1 Hyphomicrobiaceae bacterium | reverse complement strand
GTTGATGTGATAGAGCGGCAGTGGATTGTAGATGCGCTCCTTGCCGATACGGATGTCGGCCGAGCCGCCGAGCGCCGCATACCAGGCGCCGGAGGCGACCTCGTAGCCGTGCGAGAGGATGCAGCCCTTGGGCCGGCCGGTCGTGCCCGACGTGTAGAGGATGCTGGCGGGCGTATCCGGGCGCGGCGCAGTACCGGCCCCCGCACGCCCCGCTTTCGGCAGACCGGATGGAAAGGTATTGGAGAGCACCAGCGGCGCCTTGTGCGTGCTTTGAGCCAAGGCTTCCCGCACCTGCGTCTCGCGGGAGGCGAGCGCCAGCACGAGATCGGGCTTGCTGTGGTCGACGAGATAGGCCGTCTCGCCGGCACGATACTCGGGATTGATGGGCACGACGCAGACGCCCAGCGAATTGAGCGCGAGCTTGTGCAGGATATGCTCGGGGCGGTTCTCGAGCAGCGTCGCGACGCGGTGGCCGAGGCCATAGCCCGCATCTGCGTAGGCGGCCGACAGCTCGGCGGCGCGCTGGCCGGCCTCGCCATAGGTGATCTCGAGGCCCGCGGGCAAATAGCCGCGCGTCGTGCTCGCAGGGACGGCGAGAAAGGTGTTGCCGGGATGCGCCGTGACCGTGGCGGCAAAGACAGCGCCGATGGTCGTGGCATCCATGATTTCGCTCACGGTTCCCCTCCTATCAACCACACCCCGAGGCAGTTCCCGGCGTCACCGCGCTGCCATGTTCTGTTTGCTACAAGTCGGCCATGGGACGGATAGAGCCTATCGCACGGAGCGCGTCCGACAAGCCTCGGATGTACTCGTCCGCCGAGCGCATTGCCGATCGCGGGGTCCATCTCCTCGGCATTGGCGCCAGCGTGCTCGCCGTGGCGGCCATGATGTTTGCCGCGCGCCACCTGCCTGCGGCCTCCGTAGCCAGCCTCGCGGTCTACGGCTTCGGGCTGATGGCGGTGTTCGCCTGCTCGGCCTTGTACCACCTGAGCCCAGAGGGACCGATCAAGGCCTTGCTGCGGCGTTTCGATCATGCCGCCATCTACGTCAAGATCGCCGGCACCTATACGCCGTTTGCCGCCATCAAGATGGGCGACGCGGCGGGCCTTGCCCTGCTGGCGGGCGTGTGGGCGATCACGGCGTTCGGGGCTACCGCCAAGCTGCTCTGGCCGGGGCGGCTGGTGAAGACCTCATACGTGCTCTACCTGGCGCAGGGCTGGGCCATCGTGGCGGCGTTCGGGCCGTTCGCGGCGGCGGTGTCGGGGCGCGTGCTGACGCTGCTGGTGATCGGCGGCGTCACCTACACGGTGGGCGTGATCTTCCACCTCTGGGAGCGGCTGCCGTTCCACAACGCGGTGTGGCACAGCTTCGTGGTGGTGGCGTCCGCCTGCCACTTCGCGGCCATCGTCGATGCCGTCGGGCTCGTGGGTGCCTGATCCCTGACGCACGATCTGCGGCGACACTACCGTCCTGCGATCGGCGCTGTTAGGCTCGGCCCGGGAGACGGCGAGGAGGACGGTGTATGGGCGATCTGGTGTTCGGATTTCAGGCGGCCGCGGCGGATGTGGCCGGCAAGTCCGACCAGGACCTCTATCGCGGCCTGATGGAGGACTGCGCGCTCGGCCACGAGCTCGGCTACGACGCCGCCTGGCTGCTCGAGCACCACTTCAGCGACTATTACCCCACGCCCAGCCCGCTGCTGATGATGGCGCATATCGCGGCGAAATTTCCCGACCTGTCGCTCGGCACGTCGGTGCTGGTGCTGCCCTGGTATCACCCGCTGCGGCTGGCCGAGGAGATCGCCATGCTCAACAGCCTGACGCGCGGGACCCTGCACCTGGGGATCGGGCGCGGCACGGCGAAGATGGAATACGACGCCTACAACGTCGACATGAACGAGGGCCGCGCGCGCTTCGCCGAGGTGTTCCAGATCGTCGAGAAGGGGCTCTCCGGCAAGGCGTTCACGCACAAGGGCCGCTTCTGGAGCTTCGACCGCCCGATCCGGCTGCGGCCGGAGCCGGTCGACAAGCCGGTCCGGTTCTATGGCGCCATCGGCAGCCCGGCGAGCGCGGAGGTGATGGGGGAGCTCGGCGTCGCGCCGATCTGCCTGTCCACGTTTCCCGACGGGCTGCTGGCCAAGATCCTGGAGCGCTGGTGGGCGCGTGCCGGCGCCAAGGCGCGCGGCGCGATCCTGCCGATCTCGGTCAAGATGTTCATCGCCGATACCGACGAGGAGGCCCGTGAGATGGGCCGGCGCTATTATCCGGCCTACTTCGCCCTGCAGGCGGATCACTACGAGGCCGACGCCAACCCCTGGGCCGACATCCCCGAGTACGCCGACTTCAGCCGCATGTTCGCCAATCTCCGCAAGCTGGCAAACCCAGCCGAGCTCGGGCCGTTCCTCGACGCAAATCTTGTCGGCAGCCCGGAAACCATCTGCAAGCGCATCGACGCGCTCGCGGCGCTGGGCTTCAACTACTTCATGGTGTCGTCCGCGACGCCCGGCACGCCGCTGGCGGTGCGCCGGCAGATGATGACACGCTTCGCCAAGGACATCTGCCCGCGCTACTCGCGCGCGATGCGGCCGAGCCGGGTTGCGTGAGGACGGCTGCTGCCCCGGTGCTGCATCGCGACAAGCACCACCGCAACATGCTATGAGGTGCGTCAGCTAGGGTGCCGGCTCATGGGCACCGTGGGCCGGCCGATTGTCGCGTTGGAGGTTTCGGCATGCAGTGTGGCGTCTTCTATTTCCCCGTAGACTACGGCATCGACATGAGCGAGCTCGGACGCGCGGTCGAGGAGCGCGGGCTCGAGTCGCTGTTCGTATGCGAGCACACCCACATCCCCGTCAGCCGCAGGACGCCGTTTCCCGGCGGCGGCGAGCTGCCCAAGCGCTACGTCCACACGCACGACCCGTTTGTGGCGCTGTCGTTCGCGGCCGCGGCCACCAAGAAGATCAAGCTCGGCACCGGCATCTGCCTCATCCCGCAGCATGACCCCATCATCACGGCGAAGTCGGTCGCCAGCCTCGACCAGCTCTCGGGCGGGCGCTTCGTCTTCGCCATGGGCGCGGGCTGGAACGTCGACGAGATGGAGAACCACGGCGCCAAGTACGATACGCGCTTCAAGCTGCTGCGCGAGCGCGTGCTGGCGATGAAGGAGATGTGGACCAAGGACGAGGCGCAGTACCACGGCGAGTTCGTGAACTTCGATCCGATCTGGGTCTATCCCAAACCCAAGCAGAGGCCGCATCCGCCTCTGTTCCTCGGCGGCGAGACCGATCACACGCTGCAGCGGGTCATCGAGTTCTGCGACGGCTGGTTCCCGCGCACCCGCGGCGGCTTCGATCCCAAGGTGGCGGTAGAGCGATTGCGCAAGGCGGCGGAGGCGGGCAAGCGCGATCCAAAGACGCTGTCTATCACCGTGTTCGCCGCGCCGCCGGACAAGGCCAAGCTCGCGCCCTATCGCGCGGCCGGCATCGAGCGCGTGCTGTTCGCCGTGCCCGACGGCAACCGCGACGAGATCCTGAAGGCGCTCGACGGCTTTGCGGCGGCGGCCAAGGACTGAGGCGGGCTAGCGAAGGCCCTGCGTTGGAGGCGTGCATGGACCATCTCGTCTTTGGCGTGCCCGATCTTGCGCAGGGCATCGACCTCGTCGAGCGCAAGACGGGCGTGCGGGCCGAGTTCGGCGGCAAGCATCCGGGTCGCGGCACGCACAATGCGCTCTTGTCGTTCGGCAACAGGCAGTATCTCGAGATCATCGCGGTCGATCCCGAGCAGCCCTCCACCACCGAGGTGATGTTTGCGGGCCTGCGGGAGCTGAAGGAGCCACGGTTCATCGGCTGGGCCGATGCCGTCCCCGACATCGGCGAAGTGGCGCGGCGGGCCAAGGCCGCCGGCATCGCCACGGTCGGGCCGCTCGAAGGCTCGCGCAGGCAGGCCGACGGCAGCATGCTCGAGTGGAAGACGCTGAGGCTCGCAAGCGAGCTCGATCTGGCGCCGTTCTTCATCGCCTGGGGAAAGACGACGCATCCCTCGGAGACGACGCCCAAGGGTTGCCGGCTGCTGTCGTTCATCATCGAGCACCCCAAGGCCGCGGAGCTGCGCAAGCTGCTTGCCGCACTTGGCACGGAGGCCGATCTGCGCGCCGGCGCCAAGCCGCGGCTCATCGCGCGGCTCGCGACGCCGAACGGCGAGATCGAGTTGTAGGGCATCCCGGGGCGAGGGGCACCGGGAGCCTCAGCGGGTAAATCTCCATAGTTGTGCGGATAGGCGCCGACTCTGTCGTCGCTAGGCTCGGGCGCTCAAACAACCTGAGGCCGCCCATGCGCACTCTCCTGATCGTATGCTCGACATCCCTGCTGCTCGCGACCGGCGCGGACGCGGCTGGGGGCAGGGCACCGAGGGACCCATCCAAGATTCCTACTGTGGCGACGCCAGACGAGATTGCGGGACAGACCGCACAACTGGTCGAGCAATGCATGAACGATTGGGAACCGGCTACGCATATGACGAAACTGGAGTGGCGACGTACGTGCGAGCGCTTGGTGCAAGACCGCGCCGAATCTATGCAGCAGCAGGCGAGGGGCGGACGAACAATTGATCCGCGCGCCAGGTAGCAGATAGGCTTGCGACATCGGCCGCCAGTACCCGCGGGCGCGATCAGGCGGCCGATTGGTTGACCGTCGGCTTGGCGACGGAGGCGCGGACGACGGGGATGTCGGCGTCGGCGAGTGGGGCCATCACCTTCTTGCGCGCCATGGCCTTGGCGATGTAGGGCGCGAGCTCCTCGGCCTTGCGGGCCTCGCGCTCTGCGGCCTTGGCCTTGAACTCGGGCAGCACGTCGCGGGCGAACAGCTCGAGGGAGGCGCAGATGTCGGCATGCGCGTTGCGGCCGGCCTGCTGCAGCAGGATGATCTGGTCGACGCCGGCGTCCTCGTAGGAATGCACGTGCTTGCGGAACTCGGCCGGGGTGCCGATGCCGGGCGAGGCCTGGAAGGCGCTGGAGAGGTCCTTGGTGCCCTCGTAGGTGGCGGCCAGCGCGTCCGACTTGCGCAGCTCCTGGAACTCCTCCCATAGCCGAGAGCGGCCGGGCACCGTGTCGTTGGTGACGAGCGCGCTGATGGCGTAGCGGAAGAACTCGAAGCCCTCCTGACCGCGGCGCACGGCCTCGGCCTTGTCCTCGTTGAGCGAGAAGGCCGAGACCATGGCGATGTTGGCATTGACGCGGTGGCCGAGCGGCACGCAGGCGTCGCTCTTGATGATGTCGTAGTAGATCTGACTCCAGGTGCGCGCCTCCGCCTCGTCGAGGAAGGAGAAGGCGAGCGCGCCGAGGCCGAGGCTGGCGGCGATCTTGATGGTGTCGCGGTTGGTGCAGGCCATCCACATGGGCGGATGCGGCTTCTGCACGGGTTTGGGCACGACGTTGCGGCACGGGAACTTGAAGGAGCGGCCCTCGTAGCCGGGGTATGGCTCCATCACCATCATGTTGGCGATCTGCTCTGCCGCCTCGAGCGACATGGCCCGCTTCTCCCTGGCGGGGATATTGAAGCCGCCGAGCTCCAGCCGGGTTGCGCCCTCGCCGATGCCGAGGTCGGCGCGGCCGTTGGAGACGAGATCGAGCATGGCCGTAGCCTCGGCCGTGCGCGCGGGGTGGTTGTAGTTGGCGATCACCTGGCGGATGCCGTGGCCGAGGCGGATGCGCCTGGTGCGCGCGGCGGCGGCGGCGAGGAACACCTCGGAGGCCGAGCAGTGCGAGTACTCCTCGAGGAAGTGGTGCTCGACGGCCCAGGCGTAGTCGAGGCCGAGGCGGTCGGCGAGCTCGACCTGTGAGAGGGCGTCCTGCACGAGCTGGCGCTCGTCGTCGGGGCCCCACGGACGGGGCAGCTGCAGCTCGTAGAAGATGCCGAATTTCATGTGCGCTATCCCCTCGAGTCCCTCAGGCCGCCGTCATGGACACATCGCCGACGCCGTCGATGGCGAAGTCGAGCCGCTCGCCGGGAGCGATGTCGACGGTGACGATGAGGCTGCCGGTGATGACGACCATGCCCTTGGTCATCGGCCGGCCGCGCGATACCGCCAGGTTTGCGACCCACGCCAGCGCGCCCATGGGGTCATCGGTCTTGCCGACCAGCTCCTCCTTGCCGTCGCGCCTGAGGGCGCCGCGGATGCCGTTGAGATCGGAGCCGGCGGGCGGCGCCGTGGGCGCGCCGATGACGATGCCGCCGTTCCAGGCGTTGTCGGCGATCAGGGACAGCGCTTTGCTGGACTTGTAGTCGGCATGCCGATCCTCGATCAGCTCGAAGGCGGCCATGATCTCGCCGACGGCGTCGCGCGCGCTCTCGCGGGTGTAGGGCTGCGCCTGCTTCGGCAGGTCGCGGCCGAGGCGGACGGCCAGCTCGCATTCGATGCGCACGTTGACGTAGTCGGCCTTCTTGATCGAGGCGGGGGAGGTGTGCACGCGGGAGGAGAAGATGTTGCCGCCGCAGGGATGGTCGATGCCCATCAGCTCCTGCATCACCTTGGTGGTGACGGCAATCTTGCGCCCGGCGATGGGGCCGAGCCGCGGCAGCCACAGCGCACACAGCGCCTCCTGCGCCGCATAGGCGTCATCGAAGTTCCTGGGTGCGATTGCCTCGGGCAGGTTCTGGTAGCGCGCACGTGCGCGGTGGGCCTCGTCGAGAAAGCGGGCGGCTCCGGCGGCTGAGAACATGGGCGTCCCTCGGATGTGGCCCAGGGTTCCCCGTGGGAAGGTCCCCAAGCCTTTCACAAAGCCGGTGGTCGGCTATGATCGAGATCAACAATGCCGGCAGATGCGCTGCCCGTCCAGCGCCAGTCCGGCAAAGGTCATGCTTGCGTCCGGCGGGACTGTCGCCTCGGGAGGAGCCCCATGTTCGAGACCACGATCGCCGGCAGCCTGCCAAAGCCGGCCTGGCTTGCCGAGCCCAACAAGCTGTGGGCGCCGTGGCGGCTCGAGGGCGCGGACCTGGAGCAGGCCAAGGGCGATGCCACCCTCCTCGCCATCAAGGAGCAGGAGGACGCGGGCCTCGACATCGTCGGCGACGGCGAGCAGGCGCGCCAGCACTTCGTGCACGGGTTCCTGGAGCGGGTCGAGGGCATCGACTTTGCCCACAAGGTCGAGATGGGCATCCGCGCCGACCGCTACAAAGCCATGGTGCCGCAGGTGGTGGGGCCGCTGCGGCTCAAGGGCCGCGTGCACGGCTTCGAGGCGCAGCTCGCGCGGCGGCACACGAAGAGGAAGTTGAAGTTCACCCTGCCCGGGCCGATGACGATCGCCGACACCATCGCCGACCGCCACTACGGCGACAAGGTGAAGATGGCGTTCGCCTTCGCCGAGCTGCTGAACCAGGAGGCGCTCGCCCTGGAGAAGGACGGCGTCGATGTCGTGCAGTTCGACGAGCCGGCCTTCAACGTGTTCATGGGCGAGGTGACGGAGTGGGGGATCGCGGCGCTGGAGCGGGCGGCGCAGGGCCTCAAGTGCACCACCGCCGTGCACATCTGCTACGGCTACGGCATCAAGGCCAACATCGACTGGAAGGCGACGCTGGGCGGCGAGTGGCGCCAGTACGAGGCGATCTTCCCGGCCATCGCCAAGAGCAGGATCGGGCAGGTGTCGGTCGAGTGCTGCAACTCCAAGGTGCCGCTGAGCCTGCTGAAGCTGCTGGAGGGCAAGGACATCCTGGTCGGCGCCATCGATGTTGCCAGCGACGAGGTGGAGACGCCCGAGCAGGTGGCGGCCGTGGCAGCGGAGGCGGCGAAGCATGTGCCCCGCGAGCGCATCCAGCTCTGCACCAACTGCGGCATGGCCCCCATGCGCCGCGACATCGCCTATGCCAAGCTCGCGGCGCTGGCGAAAGGGGCGGAGTTGGCTCGGAGTAGGGCGCAATAAGCGCAGCGCATTGCGCCAGTCACCCGGTCCACGAAAATGGCGCAATGCGGCTATCGCCTTATTGCGCCCTACGAACTCACGCCTTGGCGGTCCAGTCCTGCCAGCGAAGATCGGGGACGCGCGCGAACTCCGAGGCGTTGGTGGTCACCAGCGTCTCGTCGCGGCGAAGAGCCTGGGCGGCGATCAGCAGGTCGTAGGGTCCGATCGGAGTACCGGCGGCCTCCAGAACGGCGCGCAGATCGCCGGCCGTCACGGCGTCCTCCTCGGCAAAGGGGCTGACCGCAATGCCGCCTGACAGGAACACGCGCAGCCGCTCGGCATTCTCGCGGCGGCGCGTGCTGCGGGCCACGCCATACCAAAGCTCGTAGAGGACGATCGAGGAGACGCTGATCGCGGCTCCCTTGGCCACGGCGCGACGCAGCCGCTTGCGAAAGACGGCAGGCTCGTCCTTGAGCAGGGCGATGACGGCGTTGGTGTCGAGCAGGAAGGTCAAGCGAACGGGTCCTCCGGCTCCGGCATCGGCGGCTGGTTGCGGCCGTCCTCCATGAACGGCACGCCGGCGAAGCGATCGAGCTCGCCGAACCAGGCATCGATATCCGTCGCCATCGGCTCGAGCAGGATACCGCCCTCGACCCGCCGCACGCGCACCCGGTCGCCCGGCAGCCGGAAGGCCAGCGGCAGGCGCACAGCCTGGCTGCGGCCATGCATGAAAATCTTCGCAACGCCGGTGTCCGACATCGGGCCTCCACGAATTGATATGCACCAAAGATATATATCAAACCACCGGCCGTAACAAGTCGGGTTGCAAGTCGGGTTCGAGCGCCCCCGTGGCGATCGGCTGCGCCTGCTACGATCTGCTGCAGATCGCAGCCCCTATCGTCACCACATTGCCTGGTAACCGGTGCCGACTATATTCGGCTCGAGAATCGCCGGGGATCAGCGCAATGGTTCTGCCTGCCTTCGCTCTACTACTCGTCATGCTGGTCCTGCCGGAGGCGGCAGAGGCGCAAAAGCGGCGTGAGACCGCCCCGGCGCAGACCCAGGCAAGGACCTTCCGCGACTGCCCGAACTGCCCGGAGATGGCGGTGGTGCCGGCGGGTGAGTTCCTGATGGGGTCGCCCGAGAGCGAGCGCGGCCGCGGCAAGGACGAGGGGCCGCAACGCAAGGTTGTCTTCGGGCAGCCGTTCGCGGTCGGCAAATTCGAGATCACGTTCTCCGAGTGGGATGCCTGCGCGGCCGAGAACGGGTGCAAGCACAAGCCGGGCGACGAGACCTGGGGGCGCGGCAAGCGTCCTGTGATCAATGTGTCCTGGGACGACGCCAAGGAGTACGTGGCCTGGCTCGCCAGGAAGACCGGCAAGCCCTACCGGCTGCTTACCGAGGCCGAATGGGAATACGCTGCGCGCGGGGTGACGAGCGCCTCGGGGCCGCACCCGCCCTTCTCCACGGGACCGACCATCAACTATCGGCAGGCCAACTACGACGCCAACTTCAAGTACGGCGTCGGCGGCCAGCAGGGCGTCTATCGCCAGAAGACCATGGACGTGGGCACCTTCCCCAAGAACGCCTTCGGCCTGCACGATATGCATGGCAACGTTTGGGAGTGGGTGGAGGACTGCTACAAGGACAGCTACGCCGGCGCGCCGACGGACGGCACGGCTGTGCAGGGGCGCGACTGCAGCCTGCGCATCCTGCGCGGGGGCTCGTGGAACTACTATCCCCGCCTCCTGCGCGCGGCCTACCGCTACGCGACCGCACCGGGCATTCGCACCGAGTATGCCGGGTTTCGTGTTGCCAGGGCCATGTAGTTGACTGAAACCTGTGTCTTGTCTGTGCGTTAGGTCCAACTGAAGAGAGAAGGTCGCAAAGTGCCCGGCCGACGTTTCGAGGTCTCGCTGATGAACGCCAAGCCTGCTCCCTCCCGCACCCTTGCCGTCTCGGGCGCTCTTGCAATTGCCGCGCTGGTGGGTGCCGCAGCCATCGATCCGGCTGCTGCGCAGTACTATGGCAACCAGTACGGGCGCTCGTCCCCCTACGGGTCGCCGTATGGCTATCCCTACGCGCGCGACCAGTACGGGCGTCCCGTCGACCAGTATGGGCGTCCGATCCAAAGGGCCCCCCAGCCCGGGCGCGAGACCAAGCGCGACCCCGCCGGACCGGCAAGCGGCAGCGCTCCGCTGCTGGCAATCGTCTCGCTCAACGATCAGCGCGTCACTGTCTACGACGCCAACGGTCGCAAGATGCTGCAGTCGCCCGTCTCGACGGGCTCGACCAACTACGAGACGCCGGTCGGCATCTACAGCGTGGTGCAGAAGAAGGAGCAGCACCAGTCCAACCAGTACGAGGACGGCAACATGCCGTTCATGCAGCGCATCACCTGGACGGGGATAGCGATGCATGCCGGCGTCCTGCCGGGCCATCCGGCCTCCCACGGCTGCGTGCGCCTGCCCATCGCCTTCGCCGAGCGGCTGTTCGGGCTGACCGACATCGGCCTGCGAGTGATCGTGGTGCGCGACGACATGGCGCCCGGCGAGATTGCGCATGCGGTCCTGTTCAAGCCGAGCCTCACGCGCCGGGAGGCGGCGCTGTCGCCGCCCGCCAACGTGCGCGTGAGCGCGCCGGGCGCCGAGCTGGCAGTCGCGCCGCCGCCGGGCTCGCCCAGGCTCGTCGAGTTCCTCAAAGCGAAGGCGGCCGCCAAGTCCGCCGAGGCGGAGGCCGCGACGAAGAAGGCCGCGGCCGCCAAGCAGACCGCCGCGCGCAAGGCGGCAGAGGCTGCGCCCGCCGTCAGGGCGGTGAAGGCGGCCGAGGCCAATCAGGAGCGCGCCCGCGAGGCCCTGCAGAAGGCCGAGCAGGCCCTGACGGCCGCGACGTCAGCAGCGAATGCATCCGCACCTGAAAGCGACAGCCAGACGGACGCCGAGAGGGCGAAAGCCGAGGCGGCGAAGGAGAAGGCCGCAGCCAGGCTCGCCGAAGCCCAGACCGCAAGGGAGCGGGCAGCCGCCAAGCTCACCGAGGCTAACCAGCAGCTCGAATCCGCCAAGGCCCAGGCGCAGGCCAAGGCCGAAGCGGCAGAGGCCGCGGACAACGAGCTCAAGGCGGCAGAGGCCGCCCGGGAAGCGGCCGTCGAGACCGCCGAGGAGACGTCGCGCCAGACGTCGCCGATCTCCGTGTTCATCAGCCGCAAGACGCAGCGGCTCTACATCCGCAAGGGCTACCATCCGCTCTATGAGGGCCCTGTCACCATCCGCGACGCCGACAAGCCGATCGGCAGCTACGTGTTCACGGCGCTGAACTACGCGGAGGAGAATGCCGACGTGCGCTGGATCGTCACCTCCCTGTATGGCGCCTCCGGCCGCCAGGAGCAGCCAGCGCCGGCGAAAGGACAACGTCCGAGGAACGAGGCACGCGGCGGCGATGCCAACCCCTCCGACATTTCCGGCGCCAAGGCCGCGCTCGATCGCATCTCCATTCCCAAGGACACGCTGGAGCGCATCAACGAGGTGGTGCTTCCGGGCTCGTCTCTGATCGTCTCGGACGAGGGCCTGAGCCTGGAGACGGGCAAGGACACCGACTTCGTAGTGCTCATCAGCAGCGAGCCGCAGGGCGGGATCAAGACCCGGCGCCGCGAGCCGATGATGCGCTACCGCGACGGCGACGACTTCTGGGGCGGTGGCGGCGGCAGCAACAAGCGCGGCGGCGGAGGCTGCCCGTTCCTGTTCGGGTGCTAGGGCGCGTGCTCAAGGTTTCGGTCTGCAGCTCCCTGGTCGCACACGGGTGATCCCGGCGCGGCCACGCGTTGGCCGTGCTCTTTGATGCACCAAATCCTCGAGACTTTGACTTGGCTCGAATATGCTTAGCGTCGTAGAGTGCGCATGCCGTCCCGCATGTGGACCGCCGTAAGCGTTCACGTCAATCAACGCGAGCCCAGCACCGTATCGGAAGCGGTGCCGGGACAGTCGCGGATTGCAGTGACGTGATGCTCTCCCTTCGGTCAGACCGTCCGTGGTTGGCGCACAGCGCTGTAGTTGCGCTTCCTGTTCAACAGCCCCCAACCATTGAAGGTTCCAACCAATGGACATCACGCACCTGCTCGTCTTCGCTGCGGCGTATCTTGCTGTCGTCCTGCTGCCCGGACCAGGCGTCACGGCACTGGTCGCTCGCGTGCTGACGCGAGGAACGCACGGAGCTCCCGCATATATTGCTGGCTTCGTGACCGGCTCCTTGTTGTGGTTCACGGTCGCCGCCGCAGGGCTCGCCGCGCTTGCATCGGCGTTCGGCGTGCTCTTCACGGTGATCCGGTATGCGGGAGCCATCTACCTCGTCTATCTGGCCTGGAAGTTTTGGACGGCCCCCGCCCGCCCCTTTAACGCCGCCGATACCTCGCCAGAGGGCCGTTGGCCCCTGTTCCTTGCCGGCGCGGCAATCAACCTTGGAAATCCGAAAGCCGTGGTCTTCTTCCTGGCCCTGCTTCCGACCATCCTGGATCTCGATACCCTGACTGCAGTCGGCTTCGCCGAGCTTTCAGCAATCGTGGCAGTCATTGTGTCGGCCGTATTCAGCGCCTACGCGGTTGCGGCGGAGCGAGCGCGGCGCCTGTTTTCCTCGCCGCGGGCCGTTCGGCTGCTCAATCGGGGAAGCGCAATGGCCTTGGCCGGTACCGCCGCCGCCGTCGCAACACGCTGAGCGAGTGATGGCCGCTCTACCCGCGGCTCGCCCGGAGCGGTATAGAGACGCCGTCACGCGGGCGTGGCGAAACCGGTAGACGCAACGGACTTGAGGTACTGCTTGAGTGCTCCGGGGGAAATCCCGGAAGCAGAACTGCCCAAATTCGGGGAAACCTTCGCTGGCAATCCCGAGCCAAGCCCGGATGGCCGAGCCCTCGGCCGGCCGACGGGAAGGTGTAGAGACTAGACGGGCAGCACCTAACCTCCGGTGCCTCGGATCGAGGGGCCGGCGCAGGGTGAAGGGATAGTCCAGACCACAAACTCGCAGCTCGCCCCGGCGCGGGCGGCGAGGCGGCGAAAGCCGTAGCTGGTAAGAAAATCCGTAGGGCCGCAAGGCCTGTGGGGGTTCGAGTCCCCCCGCCCGCACCATTCCGAGACAGATTGCTGCGCTGCGTTGGTGTTATCCACAACTCATGGGAATTAACCTGCGCGAAACTGTCGCGTGGTGCTATCCTGGGTTTCGTCTTTGGGGGACCGATCAACCATCCTCGAGCGGGGAGGTCGTGATGCTGTCCAGCAGCCATTGCCCACACACCGGAGTGGTTAATTTCTTCGCACGTGCCGAGCCGCTGTTTGTCGTTGGCTCGGTCATCAAGGCGAGCGAGCCGGGGCTCTACCACTGGCGCTACTATCTTGGCCCTCAGGGCGTAGTGGGCACCGCGCCCGACCTGCGCACGGCCGAGGACCAATTGCTGAGCAGCCATCGGGCCTACCTGCGCGCGCCCGAGCAATGCGGCGACGAGCGCCGTATCGCGCGGGCTCGGCTGCGCATATAGTTGGCCGATCGACATTTGCCGGTTGGCGGCCGCCCAAGCCGTAAGGATCGCGTCATGAAGGTGTTGCCCCTGTCGGGTGCGTCTGTGCTGTTGTCGGCGGCGGTTCTCGGGCTTGCCGGCTGCGCCTGGCAAAATGCCGAGAGTGACCCGGGGGCGTTGACGCGCGTTGCCGGATGGAGCCAGCCGGCGCCGGAGGAAAAGGCGCCGCCCGCAAGACCCGCAATCTCGGAACCGAAGAAAGCGCCCGCCAAGCCCGCCGTCGCCGCGGCCCCGCAACCGCGCCAGCCCAGTGTTGCAGGCGACGAGGCAAGCTGCGCGGGCGTGGAGACCTGCGGTTCCGTTCTGAAGGCGATGGTTGCGGGGACCGACCGCTCCTGGGTGCAGCGCCCGGCTCCACCCAAGGTGATCGCCAATGGCGTCCGCCTGTTCGCCTACCGCGCGCTCAAGCCCGCGCTGACCTGCGGCGAGCTCAGCGCCGCCCTGTCCGAGGTCCGGCGCGCGACCTCCACCTTTGCGAGCCCCGTCGCCGGCTTCGAGCCGGAGAAGGCAGCACGCGTGAAGCAGCTCTCGGCGGAGGTCGCGGACGAGCTGAAGGCCGAGCGTGCGCAACGCTGTCCGGGCGAGAACGGGTCCGTCGGTTGAGCCTCGCGGGATTTCCGCTAGCCTGATGGCATTGATCTGCTTGGCCAGACGGGGCGGGGAGCGTGACGGACACATTTTGGCGCATCGATACCGGCCGAAACAATCAATCGGAACAGATTGCTCGACTGCAGCAGAGCTCGATGAAGGTCTGCGGCTACGGCAGCCGACAATCCGGGGGCGGCGTCTCGGACACCCCCGCCGTCAAAGCCTACTACGGTGTGCTTCCGGCGAGGGACCGTGGAATACAATTCCAAACGGATGTGGCACCATACTCGATAAACCGCACACAAGGAGGCCTCGTCACCTGGCCTGAGGGTTGGCCCGGCGTGATCGACGAACCAAACGGCATGGTTTGCATCCCGATCACCGCCATAACCCTTCGCTACTAGAGGATAGTCGGACGATGAGACAGCTCCACCAGCGGATCCGATCGACAGACAACTTTGTGCCGGCGCTGTCGCTCAATCGGACGTGGGATTACTTCGTCGACAGGCTTCGTCTGTCTGATCCTGAGCGCGGAGCAGACGATCTCGACGAATATGAAGCTGTTCTCCTCGAGATCGATGGCGGTCGCTTCCTTCTGCTCCGCTACGACCGCTATCCGGAAGATATGGTCGACGTTTTCGTACCGAAAGCCTTGACCTCGGCTGGGCATTTTCTGGACGCGATCGTGCGCGAGCTGGGTGTGCCCGCCGATGCGATAACCCGCCACCGTTGACGGCAAGGGTGCGAGGCGTACCCATCAGAATCGTTCTGACGAGTTTTTGGTCCCGGATATTTCGCTGCGCGAAATTCCGGGATGACATGCGCTCAACCGGTGCGCGCGAGATAATGGGCGCCGTCGAGGTGGCACAGGCTGACGCGCCATTCGACCGCCACATCGTCGAGCCCGAAGGCGATGCGGTCGACGCGCAGGAGCGGCGTGCCGGGCGCGATCCCCAGCTGCGCGGCAACGTCGGCATCGGCCGCCGCCGCGGAGAGCCGGTCGTCGGTGCGCATGACCAGCACGCCGTATTCCTTCTGGAACAGATCGTAGAGCGTGTTGTCGACCTCTGGGCGGTCGGCGAGCCCCGGAAACAGCGCCTCGGGCAGCGCGATCGTCTCGACGATGAACGGCGCGCCGTCACGCGTGCGGGTGCGCTTGATGCGGATCACCCGCGTGGAAGGTCCGAGCCCGAGCACGCGGCGCTCCTCGGCATCGGCTTCGGCCAGGCTCGCATTGGCCTCCCTGCTGTCTGGAATCACGGCGGTGCCGGTCCCGTCGACGATGTTGAAGAAGCGGAACAGGACGTGCGCCGGGGTATGCTCGACCACGAAGGTGCCCCGGCCCTGCCGACGCAATACCAGACCCTCGGCGGCGAGCTCGCTGATGGCCTTGCGCGCCGTGCCCTGGCTGACGCCGAACTCGGCCGCGATCTCGAACTCGTTGGGGATCAGCTGGCCCGGCTTCCATTGGCCCGAGCGGATGCGCTCGACCAAGCGCTCGCGGATCTGCGCGTAGAGCGGCCGACCATCCACGTTGTCGTTAGGGCTCATGGGACATTGATACCTGAAGGGCCGGCGATAGCGTCTGGATTGTTGACCATATCTTATATAAGAATGGATCGTCGATTGGCCCAGATGCATGGGGCCCGGGTCGCAATAGGGGAAAAAGCGTGTCCACACCTCACTTTCTGGTGCACAGCCCGAAGGACAACGTCGGCGTCGTCGTGGTCGAGGGCCTCAAAGCCGGCACCGACATGCTGGGCGTCATCACCGAGACCGACAAGACGCTCAAGCTCAAGGCCAAATCCCACATCCCGATCGGCCACAAGGTGGCGCTGAAGGCGCTCAAGAAGGGGGAGACGGTCATCAAGTACGGCGAGGATATCGGCCGCATGGCGGCCGACGCGGGCACGGGCGAGCACGTGCACGTGCAGAACCTCAAGACCAAGCGCTGGTAAGGGACGGAACGCTATGGCTGCGAAGAGCAACGGCAAGCGTGCGAAATCCAACCTGAGCTTTCGCGGCTGGCGCCGCGAGAACGGCCGGGTCGGCGTGCGCAACCATGTCCTGATCCTGCCGCTGGACGACCTTTCCAATGCCGCCTGCGAGGCGGTCGCCAACAACATCAAGGGCACGCTGGCGATCCCGCATGCCTACGGCCGGCTGCAGTTCGGCGCCGACCTCGATCTGCACTTCCGCACGCTGATCGGCACCGGCTCCAACCCCAACGTGGCCGCAGTGGTGGTGATCGGTATCGAGGACGGCTGGACGGGCCGCGTGGTCGACGGCATCGCCAAGACCGGCAAGCCCGTCGTCGGCTTCGGCATCGAGGGCCACGGCGACATCGCCACCATCGCCAAGGCCTCCTACAAGGCCAAGGAGTTCGTGCAGCGGGCCTCCGAGCTCGAGCGCGAGGAATGCTCCATCGACGAGCTGTGGGTGTCGACCAAGTGCGGCGAGAGCGACACCACGACCGGGCTCTCCTCGTGCCCCACCGTCGGCAACATGTACGACAAGCTGATCCCCAAGGGCATCTATGGCTGCTTCGGCGAGACGTCGGAGATCACGGGTGCCGAGCACATCGCCAAGGAGCGCGCCATCAACGCCAAGATCGGCGAGAAGTGGATGCGCGTGTTCGAGGCCTACCAGCGCGAGGTGATCGAGGCGCACAAGGTCGACGACCTGTCCGAGAGCCAGCCGACCAAGGGCAACATCGCCGGCGGGCTGACCACCATCGAGGAGAAGGCGCTCGGCAACCTCGAGAAGATCGGCCGCAAGTGCAAGTATATCGAGGTGCTGGAGCCGGCCGAGACGCCGGCGGCCGGCCCCGGTCTCTACTACATGGACACCTCGTCGGCGGCGGCCGAGTGCGTCACCTTGATGGCGGCTGCGGGCTATGTCGTGCACACGTTCCCGACCGGGCAGGGAAACGTGATCGGCAATCCGATCGTGCCCGTCATCAAAATCTCGGGCAACCCGATGACGGTGCGGACCATGGGCGAGCATATCGACGTGGACGTCACGGGCATTCTGCGCCGCGAGCAGACGCTCGACACCGCCGGCGACGCACTGATCGACATGATCATCCGCACCGCCAACGGCCGGCTCACGGCCGCGGAGGCATTGGGGCATCGCGAGTTCTCGCTGACGAAGCTCTACCGCAGCGCGTAGGGTCGTCCAGGCGCTTGCCCGCGCCAGCGCAGGCCGGTGTCGCCGGGATCCACCTTTCGGATCGCTCTGGCGACTGTGGATGGCTGGATACCGGGGACGAGCCCCGGTATGACGTCGCAATGGCCACCTTCACTCTGGAGACGCCGAGCCTGGCGCGGCTGCCGGCCTACACGCAGGCGCTGGAGCGCGGCTGGTCGCCCAACAATGTGCGCGACGTGAGCGGGGAGCAGCTGGCCCTGATACGCGCCGATACGGCGGGGTTCATCGCGAGCCTGCTGGATCCGAGCGGCAGCATCACGCTGCCCGACGGCAGCGCGGTGCCGAAGCTGCCCTCGCGCACGGGCTGGATGTGGGATGGGGAGTTCTGCGGCTCGATCGGCCTGCGCTGGCAGCCGGGCACCAACGCGCTTCCCTCACATGTGCTGGGGCACATCGGCTTTGCCGTGGTGCCCTGGAAGCGCGGGCACGCCTATGCGGCGCGTGCATTGGCACTGATGCTGCCCGAGGCCCGGGCCGTGGGCCTCGAGCGCGTGGAGATCACGACCGAGCCCGACAACTTCGCCTCGCGGCGCACGATCGAGAAGAACGGCGGGCGGCTCGTGGGCGAGTTCGTCAATCCGATCTATGGCCCGGAGCCCAAACTGCGCTATGTGATCGATCTCCGCGAACTTCCCCACAGCCAGAATTGAGCAGCCATGAAGATTACGCGCATCCGCGAAGCCACGGCCCCGATCGCCTCCGAGATCCGCAACGCCTTCATCTCCTTCACGTCGATGACGATCAGCCTGGTGGCGGTCGAGACAGATGTGGTGCGGGAGGGGCGGCCGGTGATCGGCTACGGCTTCTCCTCCAACGGACGCTACTCGCAGGGCGGCATCCTGCGCGAGCGCTTCGTTCCGCGCATCATGGCCGCCGAGCCGAAATCGCTCATCGACGAGGCCAACGACAATCTCGACCCCTTCGCCGTCTGGAAGGCGTTCATGGCCAACGAGAAGCCCGGCGGCCACGGCGACCGGGCGCACGCCGCAGGCGCATTGGACATGGCCATGTGGGATGTCGTGGCCAAGATCGCGCAAGTACCGTTGTGGCGGCTCGTGTCCCAGCGCTTCAACGGCGGGCAGTTCGACGAGAAGGTGCTCGTCTATCCGGGCGGAGGCTACTACTACCCGGGCAAGGAGCTCGAGGGCCTGCGCGGGGAGATGCGCGGCTACCAGAGCCAAGGCTACAAGGTCGTGAAGATGAAGGTCGGTGGGGCTGATCTCGCCACGGACCTGAAGCGCATCGAGGCGGTGATCGAGGTCGCCGGGGCGGGTGCCAACGTCGCCGTCGACGCCAACGGCCGGTTCGACCTTTCGACCGCGCTCGCCTTCGGCAAGGCGATCGAGCCCTACGGCTTGTTCTGGTACGAGGAGCCGGGCGATCCCCTGGACTACCGGCTCAACGCCACGCTCGCGGAGCACTACGCCTGGCCGCTGGCGACGGGCGAGAACCTGTTCTCGGCCATCGACGGCAAGAACCTGCTGCGCTACGGCGGCCTGCGGTCCGACCGCGACTGGGTGCAGGTCGACCCGGCGCTGGCCTACGGCCTCACCGAGTATCTGCGTTTTCTCGATGTGGCCGGCGAGGCGGGCTGGTCGCGGTGGCGGCTCATCCCGCACGGCGGGCATCAGCTCGCCCTCAACATCGCGGCCGGCCTGCAGCTCGGCGGCTCGGAGAGCTATCCGGGCGTCTTCCAGCCCTACGGCGGCTTTGCCGATGCGATCCCGGTAGTCGAGGGCTACGTCTGCCTGCCGCAGGAGCCCGGCGTCGGCGTGGAGCTCAAGCGCGCGATGTTCGCCGAGATGCGCAAACGATTGGAGCTCGCATGACCACCCTCCCCTTGACGGGGAGGGTGGCGAAGCGCGCACTTCGGCGCGCTGAGCCGGGTGGCGTGGAGCCACGAACGTCGCGTGTGTGACTAACCCCCACCCCTAACCCCTCCCCGCAAGGGGGAGGGGACCAGTTGGCGAGAGGGGCAATGGCGGAGAACACGACCTTACCAGTAGCGGAGTTGGAGACGCTGATCGCAGCGGCGCTGGCGGCATCCAACACGAGCGGGGCCAACGCCCGCTCGGTGGCGTGTGCGCTCACGCAAGCGGAGATCGACGGCCAGAAGGGGCACGGCCTCTCGCGTGTGCCGAGCTATTCGGCGCAGGCCAAGGCCGGCAAGGTCGACGGGCATGCGACGCCGCAGGTGCGCCAGACGCGCCCCGGCAGCCTGATGATCGATGTCGGCAACGGCTTCGCGTTTCCCGCCGTCGACCTCGCCGTCGAGCGCCTGCCGCCGGCGGCGCAGGGCTGCGGCATTGCCGCTTGCGGCTTCGTGCGCTCGCATCACTTCGGCGTGGTCGGCCGGCATGTGGAGCGGCTGGCGGAGGCCGGGCTCATCGCGCTCGCCTTCGCCAACACGCCGAAGGCCATGGCGCCCTGGGGCGGACGCCAGCCGGTGTTCGGCACCAGCCCGCTGGCGTTCGCCGCCCCGCAGCGGAGCGGGCCGCCCATCGTCGTCGATCTGGCCCTGAGCCAGGTGGCGCGCGGCAAGATCCTCACCGCCGCCCAGAAGGGCGAGCCGATCCCGGCCGGCTGGGCTGTCGACGAGCAGGGTCAACCCACCACCGACGCCAAGGCCGCGCTCAAGGGCGCGCTACAGCCGATCGGCGGCAGCAAGGGCGCAGCGCTGGCGCTGATGGTGGAGGTGCTGGCGGTGGCCCTGACCGGCGCCAACTTCGGCTTCGAGGCAAGCTCGTTCTTCGATGCCGAGGGTGGCCCTCCGGGCGTCGGCCAGCTGCTGATCGCCATCGATCCCGGCGCCTTCGCCGGGCGCGACGCGGTCCTCGACCGGGTCGCGCGGCTGGCGCAGGCCGTCGAAGGCGAGGGCGCGCGGCTGCCGGGCTCGCGCCGATTGGCGGCGCGCGAGAAGGCGCGGGCCGAGGGCGTGACTGTCGATGCCAAGCTGCTGGCCGAAGTGCGTCAGTTGGGGAATAGGGAGTAGCGAATAGGGGCCAGAGGCAGGTTGTGCTCGTCGCAGCTGTCGCGCCGCCAACTCCCCATTCCCTACTCGCTACTCCCTATTCCCTCTTTACGCTGATCGCGCTTATCCCCGCCCCCAAAACCCGAGTCATACTGCGCTCACCCCGTCTCATAGAGGGGCGCCATCGCGAGGCGTCTCGATAGCGCGAGGCGGGGGCCGCAACGAGGGCCCGGCCGCCGCCGGGACCCAGTGTATCCGAGGCCGGTTGGGTCACTCGCCGGAGCCGTTCGCTGGAGCCTCGAGGCGGTGCAGGGCGCAGGTGTCCGCCTGCCCTTGGAATACCCGAGCCAGGCATCGGCGCCCTGCTCCCTCTCTGCTCCAACCCTCGAGGCTGAGGCCTGCGAGGCGATTTGTCATTCCCGCGATAGCGCGCTCGGAGGAAGGCCGGGACCCATGCATCTCTCGCTTTGCCGACACGCGCCGCGCTCGCGGGAATGACGGGCGCGGAGTCTCCTAATCCCTACCTCACCACACGCCTTGCTTGAGGCCCGTCTTGAAGTAGGCCCACAGGGTGGGGTGGAACCACTGGCGCGAGGGGAGGTCGACCTGGTGCGGCTCGAGGCGGCCGGCGAGCGCGTCCTCGATGGCACGGATCAGCAGCGGCAGGGCGACGGCGATCTGCCGGTGCTGGTAGGTCGAGATGTTGTCGTCCGGCTGAAAGTCGGCACGCGCCTGGTAGAGGATGCCGCCGGTGTCGACCCCCTCGTCGACGAGGTGCACTGTAATGCCGGCATGCTCGGCATCGGCGTTG
>JBGGME010000066.1:0-6866 GCA_041288195.1 Hyphomicrobiaceae bacterium | reverse complement strand
GTTGGTGTTGACACCACGCCAGAAGCCGGGAGGCACGTGCGTGTTGCGCATGGCGTGCTCGATCAGCAGGTTCGGCACGGTGTAGCCGAACTGCCCCTCTGCACCCTGCGGGTTGAGACCCTGGAAGGCGATGAAGTCCTTGCCGTTCTCGAGCCGCGACGGAGCCGCGTAGGCTAGGATCGAGGGAGCGGCGATGCGCATGGAGAGGCCGACGAGGTCGCCCTTGTCGTCGAGCCCAGCCGACATCTTGCACAAGCCCACAGGCCGGAAGCGGCCCTGGCGCATGTCCTCCTCGCGGCTCCAGATCAGCTTCACCGGCACGCCGGGGATCTGCTTGGCGACCTGCACGGCCCTGGTGACGTAGTCCTGCATGCCGCGCCGGCCAAAGCCGCCGCCGAGATGGTACTTGTAGACCTCGCACTTGGCAGGCGGCAGGCCGGAGGCGCCGGCAGCGGCGGCGAGGGAGCCATCGCCGTTCTGAGTGGCGACCCATACCTCGCACTTGTCGGCCGTTACCTTCGCCACGCAATTCATCGGCTCCATGCAGGCGTGGTTCTGGTAGGGCGAGTAGTACACGGCCTCGAGCTTCTTGGCGGCGCCCGAGATCGCGCTGTTGGCGTCGCCGACCTGGTTGCCGACGAACACGCCGTCCTTGGCGTCGAGACCCTCTTTCAAGAAGGCCATGACCGATTCGCTCGAGACCTTGTCGTTGGGACCTTCCTCCCACTTGATGTCGAGCGCCTTCAGGCCCTGATTGGCCTGCCACCAGGTGTCGGCAACGACCACGACTGCGGTGTCGCCCGCCTTGACGACATGGCGCACGCCGGGCATCGCCTTGACCTTGGCCTCGTCGTAGCTCCTGACCTTGGCGCCATACACCGGGGCATCCATGATCGAGGCGCTGAGCATGCCGGGCAGCGTGACGTCGACGGCGTAGAGCTGCTTGCCCGTCAGCTTGTCCATGGTGTCGAGGCGCTTGGCGGGCTTGCCGGCGACCTTCCAGTCCTTCGGGTCCTTGAGCTTGATGTCCTTCATGTCGGGCGTCGGCAGCTCGGCCGCGGCGGCGGCGACCTTGCGGTAGGTCGTCGTGCGCCCCGACTTGGCGTGCGTGATGACGCCATTGCTGACGGTGAGCTCGGCGACAGGCACCTTGAGCTGCTCGGCTGCCGCCTGCAGCAGCAGCATGCGTGCGGCAGCACCGCCGCGACGCACGTAATCGTGCGAGCCGCGGATGCCGCGCGAGCCGCCGGTCGACATGTCGCCCCAGATGCGGTTGCGGGCGAGGTTCTGGCCGGGCGTGGGATACTCCCAGGACACCTTGTTCCAGTCGCACTCGAGCTCCTCGCACACGAGCTGGGCGAGGCCGGTCAGCGTGCCCTGGCCCATCTCCGAGCGGGCGATGCGGATCACCACGTCCTCGTTGGGCTTGATGACGACCCAGGCGCCGCCGAGCTCGCTGCCTTGAGAGCCGATCAATTGCTGCGCGATCGCGTCCTTGATACCCGGAATATGGAAGCCGAGCGCCAAGCCGCCGCCGGCTGCCGCTCCGGAGACGAGGAATGTGCGCCGGGAGAGGCGGGTCTTGCTTGCTGTCTTCGTCATGGCGTTCCCCCTCAGCCCTTGCTGTTGCCAGCCGCCATGTGAATGGCGGCGCGGATGCGCTGATAGGTTCCGCAGCGACAGATGTTGGTCATCGCCTCGTCGATGTCGGCATCGGTCGGCTTGGGCTTCTTGGAGATCAGGGCCGCAGCCGTCATCAGCTGGCCGGCCTGGCAGTAGCCGCACTGCGGGACGTCGAGCGCGAGCCAGGCCTTCTGCACGGCGTGGCTGCCGTCGGGCGAGAGGCCCTCGATGGTGACGACGCGGTCGGTCGGCTTCACGTCCTTGACGGCAATCGAGCAGGAGCGCTGCACCTCGCCGTTGATGTGCACGGCGCAGGCGCCGCACTGGGCGACCCCGCAGCCGTACTTGGTGCCGGTGAGGCCCACCTGCTCGCGCAGGGCCCAAAGCAGGGGCGTATCGCCGTCAACGTTGATGTCGACGGCTTTGCCATTGACGTTCAGCTTGGCCACGTAATTCTCCTCGGTGAGAGACGCTCGAGCGACGGCGCGCATCAGACGCAGGCTTGTCGTTGTTGCTTGACGCGAGGCTATGACAGCAGCACACGCGCAGGAAGCGCGCGTCGATCACAAGTTCGCGGGTTGACGGCTTTGGGTGCACGCCGCGGCGCCGGTGGGACGGTTCCACCGAGACGCGAGGAATTCGTACTGCGCTGCAGCGCAGCTAGGTGGACTCGATGAAGCTCATGATCAGGGCGTTGGCGATGGCGTGCTTGCCGGGCGCGGTCAGGCCTTCGGGATGCCGCCGCTCGAGCATCTGCCGCGCCTCGTCCCGCGTGAACCAGCGCGCCTCGGCGAGTTCGCCGCTGTCGATGGTGATCTCGGTGGTCTCGGCCCGGCCGATACAGCCCAGCATCAGCGAATGCGGGAACGGCCAGGGCTGGCTCGAGTGATAGGTGACCTCGCCCACCCTGATGTTGGTCTCCTCCATCACCTCGCGCCGCACGGCGTGGGCGATGTCCTCGCCGGGCTCGATGAAGCCGGCGAGCGTCGAGAACATCTTGTCGGCGTAGCGGTGCTCGTGTGCCAGCAGGCAGCGCTCGCCGTCCGTGATGAGCATGATCGCAACGGGGTCGGTGCGCGGGAACCACTCGAGCCCGCAGGCCCAGCACTTGCGCCGCCAGCCGCCGTCCTTAACCAAGGTCGTGCCGCCGCAGTGCCCGCAGCAGCGGGCGTTCTCATGCCATTGGGCGAGCGCACGCGCCTGGCCGCACAAGGAAAGCTCATCGGGCGTCATGATGCCCTGCATGGCCAAGGAGCGCAGGTCGACGATAGGGCGCAGCTTCTCGATGGCGCCAGGGACGTGGCGGGTGCGGTGTTCGGTGACGGCCAGTGCGAAATGCCCATTCGACGAGCCGTCCACGCCCAGAAACAAGGCCTCGGCGGCCGGCAAACCGAAATCTTGGAGGTCCTTGTTGGAAAACCAGGCAAGCCTGGCCTCGGTGCGCTGCGCGTTGGAGCGGATCACGGGCTTCAAGTCGGCGAGCACCAGGAAACGTGCGCCGGGCGCTTCCAGCTTCGACTTTATGAACTCCGAATCGCTCCTCTTGGGTCCGAGCCGATCGAGCATGAGGGTCGGTCCAACCGTTGGCATCCAGAGGCTCTCCCTTATTGTTGGCGGACATGAGCATACCCCTCGCCCGGGTGCAACGCCGCTCGCACGCTGCTGCGAAGCCGGTACGCGACCGTTTGGCGGCTTGCAACCATAGTCGAAGCAATCGAGAGTGTTGCAAAACATTAGTGCGGCAGACGACAATACGATCTGCTAAAGCTAGGCCGACATCCAATAGTCTGATGTCTCAAGAGACTACGGAGGAAAACGCATGCGAAAATTAATGCAGTATACGTGCGCGGCAGCGCTGGGCCTCGGCTTGGCTGTGGCCGGCACGCTGGGCGCCCAGGCCCAGCAGAGGGTGTTGAAGATGCAGGCCACGTGGCCGGCATCGCTCACGCTCTACGAGAATTTCACGATGTGGGCCGAGCGCGTCGAAAAGCTCTCGGGCGGCTCGCTGAAGATCGAGACGATGCCCGCAGGCCAGGTGGTGCCGGCCTTCGAGGTGCTCGATGCGACGCACAAGAAGGTGCTAGACGGCGCTCATGCCTGGGGCGGCTACTGGACCGGCAAGGACAAGACCGCGATCCTCTTCACCGGCGGCCCGGGCGGCACGTTCGGCATGGACTACACCGACTACATGGGCTGGATGTACTACGGCGGCGGCTGGGACCTCCTGCAGGACTTCTACCAGAAGCAGCTCAAGCTCAACGTCGTGTCGTTCCCGATCCTGCCGTCGGGTCCGCAGGCGTTCGGCTGGTTCAAAAAGCCGATCCAGACCGTTGAGGACATGAAGGGCATGAAGTGCCGCCAGACCGGCATGGCCGGCGAGGTGTGGCAGGCCCTGGGCTTCACGGTTGTCAACATGCCGGGCGGCGAGATCATTCCCTCCGCTCAGCGCGGCGTGATCGACTGCGCCGAGTGGGTCGGCGGCGTCGAGGATCTTCGGCTCGGCTTCCAGAACGTGTGGAAGTATCACTACTCGCCCGGCGTGCACGAGAACACGACGGTGGGTGACATCCTGATCAACGGCGATGTGTGGAAGTCGCTCACGCCGCAGCAGCAGGAGATCATCCGGTCGGCCGCCAACGAGACGTTCGTGATCTGGCACGCAAAGTGGCAGCGCCAGAACGCAGACGCGCTCAAGGAGATGCAGGAGAAGCACGGCGTGCAGATCCTGCGCACCCCGGTCGAAATCCTGCAGGTCTTCATCAAGAAGTGGGACGAGATCGCGGCTGCAGAAGGAGCCAAGAACCCGTTCTTCAAGAAGGTGCACGACAGCCAGCGTGCCTATGCCGAGCTGGTGGTGCCCTACAAGCGCTTCTACTTCCCGCCATACTCGTTCATGGCGAACCACTACTTCCCCGAGAAGAAGTGATGAACAACGGGGGAGCGGCCGGGCCTCGGCCGCTCCCCCGACTCGCGGCGGTCCTCGAGACGACCAATCCGCCGGCACCGAGGCGCAAAGCTCTTTTGGGGAACTTCGCATGGCAGACCAGCGGCCCTCGCGCGCACTGCTCACGACCATACGCGTCATCGACACGTTCACCGACTACACCGGCATGGCAATCGCCTGGTTGGCACTCCCGCTAGTAGGAGCGGTGGCGTACGAGGTGTTTGCGCGCTACCTCTTCAATGCGCCGACAATCTGGGCCTACGACGTCACCTACATGCTCTACGGCGCGCTCTTCATGTTGGGCGCGGCCTATGCCCTGCACAAGGGCGCCCATATCCGCACGGACTTCTTCTGGGAGAACTTCACGCCCCGTTCCAAGGGGCTGATCGATGCGATCTCCTACGTCGTCTTCTTCTTTCCGAGCTTCCTGGTGCTCGCGGTCATCGGCTGGCACGAGGCCGACTACGCCTTCCGCATTCACGAGACGTCGGACCAGACGCCCTGGCGGCCGATCCTGTGGCCCTTCAAGGCAGTGGTGCCCGCTGCCTGCATCCTGCTGATAATCCAGGGGTTCTCCGAGTTTCTGAAGAGCTTCTACATGGCGCGCACCGGCATCGAGCTCGAGCACAAAGAGAAAGTCGAAGTATGACTCTGGATGCATTCATCGGGCTCGTGATGCTCCTGGTGCTGCTGGGAGCAATCTTCATCGGGGTGCCGATCTCCTTTACGCTGCTGTTCCTCGCTTTCGCCTTCGGCTACGTCGGCATGGGCGCCACGGTCTTCGACCTCGCCTACTTCCAGACCATCGGCATGATGAAGGAGGAGCTGCTGGCGGCAGTGCCGCTCTTCATCTTCATGGGCTTCATCACCGAGCAGGCGGGGCTCATGGAGAGGCTGTTCACGGCCTTCCGGCTGCTGCTGGCGCCGATCCGCGGCGCGCTCTTCCTCGTCGTCGTGCTCACGGCGACCGTGTTCGCCATGGCGACCGGCATCGTTGGCGCGGCCGTCACGGTGCTCGGCATCATGGCGTCGCCGATCATGATCAAGTCGGGCTACGACGCCAAGCTGTCTGCCGGCACCATTACCGCCGGCGGCACGCTCGGCATCCTCATCCCACCGTCGGTCATGCTGATCGTGATGGGCCCGGTGCTCGGCGTGTCGGTGGCGGACCTCTACGCCGCGGCGTTCGGGCCGGGCTTCCTGCTCGCCGGCATCTACATCGTCTACCTGATGGGCCGCTCCATCTGGAACCCCAAGCTCGGGCCTCCCGTGCCGATGGAGGAGCGGGTGCACTCCCTCGGCGCGATGCTGAAGGAGGTTCTGATCGGCGTCGTGCCGCTGATCGGCCTCATCGGCGCGACGCTCGGCTCGATCCTGGCTGGCCTGGCGACGCCCACGGAAGCTGCAGGCATCGGCACCGTCGGAGCGCTGCTTTTGGCGCTGGCCTACCGCAAGCTCAGCCTCGCCGGCCTGCAGCGGGCCCTCAACTCCACCATGGCCACCTCGAGCATGGTGCTGCTGCTGGCAGTGACCTCCAACATCTTCGGCGCCGTGTTCGCGCGGCTCGGCACGGCCAACTGGATCACCAACACGCTGCTGTCGTTCCAGCTGCCGCCCATGATCATGCTGCTCATGGTGCTGGTGCTGATCTTCCTGCTCGGATGGCCGTTCGAGTGGCCGGCGATCATCCTCGTGTTCCTGCCGATCTTCTATCCGGTGGTCAAAGCGCTCGAAATCGACCTCGTGTGGTTCGGCGCCCTGACGGCGGTGACGCTACAGACCGCCTTCCTCTCGCCACCGGTGGCGATGTCGGCCTACTACTTGAAACAGGTGGTGAAAGAATGGAGCCTGTCTACGATCTACGGCGGCATGTTCCAGTTCATGATCCTGCAGGTGATTTGCATCGGCCTGATCGTCGCCTTCCCGCAGATCGCCCTGTGGTTCCCGGAGACGCTGCAGGCTGCCTCGCGTGCCCAGAAGATCCCCGAGGAGCACCAGAAGATCATCGACCAGCAGCGCAGGAACTCCAAGTCGCTCGAGGACGACGACTGGGGATCGACCAAGAGCAAATAGCCAGGTCTGTTCGCCTTCGGCGATTCCGCGCGATTTTCCGCCTGTCGCTGCCGGCGATCACCGGGGCGGCGCCCGGTCCCCGCTGGTGTTGGCTCTTGCCACCGTTGACCCCGCCCGGAAACTCTGCTTAGCGGTCAGCGGCGACTGCGCGCCGCTGACCGAGCCATCATGCCTCCCACCATCGCCATTGTCGGACGGCCCAATGTCGGCAAATCGACGCTGTTCA
>JBGGME010000065.1:0-14584 GCA_041288195.1 Hyphomicrobiaceae bacterium | reverse complement strand
CAGCAGCTGCTCGGCGACCTCGCGGTGGCGCGGCGCGCGCGGGAACTGGTGGATGGGCTCGCCGTCCCAGTCGAGCTCGAGCCATCTGAGCCCGTCGAGGATGGCTCTGACGGCCGCTTCCGTGGAGCGCTCGCGGTCGGTGTCCTCGATGCGCAGCAGGAACTTGCCGCCGGTGTGGCGTGCGTAGAGCCAATTGAACAGCGCCGTGCGCGCCCCGCCGATATGCAGGAAGCCGGTGGGCGAGGGAGCGAAACGGGTGACGACGGGTTTGCTCATGTGCCTGCTCTCGTTCGAATCGTGGGGGAGGGCCTAGAGCCAAATGCGCGCCGATACAAGCCGCGCGACCGGGTAGCCTTCGGGGCATACGGCTCGTAGGACGCGCCATCTATGGGATTTGAACCCTACGCGCATCCCGCTCCCCGTCACCAACAAATGACATGGGGGCGACTGAGTTTCGAGCGAGTTTGCCGGCACGCCCGATAGGTGTATGCTTAGCGCTATGGATCACAACGTCACCGCGCTGGAGCGTGCTTTCCAGCTCGCAAAGTCCGGCAACTGCGCGTCGGTCCCGGACCTGAGGCAGCGCCTCAAGCAAGAGGGGTACTCGCTGCAGACTATCGTCGGGCGCACCCTGACCCGGCAGCTGGAGGCGCTCATCAAGGCGGCGGCCACAAAGAACGATGCCTAGGGAACCCAAAGCTCAGAAGCGCCCCGCCGGCGCGACCGGCAACGCCGCCAAGGTCCTGCGCATCGCCGCGGGCGGGGAGCAGGAGGACTTTCCGGCCGACGATGGCAAGGACAAGGCGGCGCAGTCGCTGGGGCGGCGGGGCGGCAAGGCGCGAGCCGCAGCGCTCAGCGCCAAGCGGCGCGTCGAGATCGCCAGGAAGGCCGCGGCCAAGCGCTGGGGCGGCTGAGCTGCGGCAAGCTTGCCTCGATCGCCACCACAACCGACCTCGGCAGCGCGTGCCGCTTGGCGGGCATGCCCGGATTTGGCAGATAGTCGTCAGCGAACTGGTGCAAGGAAGAAAAATGGCAACCGCCGAGACGGCGCCGCGAGAGCCGGGGCAGGACTTCATCCGCGACATCGTCGCCGCCGACCTTGCGGAGGGGCGGCACAGAAGCGTGATCACGCGGTTTCCGCCCGAGCCGAACGGCTATCTCCACATCGGGCACGCCAAGTCGATCTGCCTCAACTTCGGGGTGGCACAGGAGTTCGGCGGCCGCTGCCACCTGCGCTTCGACGACACCAATCCGACCAAGGAGGAGCAGGAGTACATCGACGCCATCGAGCGCGACGTGCGCTGGCTCGGCTTCGACTGGGGCAAGCACCTCTATCACGCGTCAGACTACTTCGAGCAGCTCTACGCGTGGGCCGAGCACCTGATCAAGGCGGGCAAGGCCTACATCGACGACCAGAGCCAGGAGGAGATGCGCGCGAGCCGCGGCACGCTGACGGAGCCCGGCACGAACAGCCCCTGGCGCAACCGCAGCGTGGAGGAGAACCTCGACCTGTTCCGGCGCATGCGGGCGGGCGAGTTCCCCAACGGCGCGCGCGTGCTGCGCGCCCGGATCGATATGGCGAGCGGCAACATCAACCTGCGCGACCCCGTGCTCTACCGCATCCTGCACGCCACCCACCCGCGCACGGGCACGCAGTGGAAGATCTACCCGAGCTACGACTACGCGCACGGCCAGTCGGACGCCATCGAGCACATCACGCACTCGATCTGCACGCTGGAGTTCGAGGACCATCGCCCGCTCTACGACTGGTTCATCGAGAACCTGCCCGTGCCGTCGCGGCCGCGCCAGTACGAGTTCGCGCGCCTGAACATGACCTACACGGTGCTGTCCAAGCGCGTGCTGACGGAGCTGGTAAGGGGCGGGCACGTCTCGGGCTGGGACGATCCGCGCATGCCCACGATTGCGGGCCTGCGTCGGCGCGGCGTGCCGTCGGCGGCGATCCGCGATTTCGTCAAGCGGATCGGCGTCGCCAAGGCCAACAGCGTGGTCGATGCCGGCATGTTCGAGTTCACGGTGCGCGAGGCGCTCAACAAAGGCGCGCTGAGGCGCATGGCCGTGCTGCGGCCGCTCAAAGTGGTGATCGAGAACTATCCGGAGGGCAAGACGGAGGAGCTGGAAGCCGTCAACAACCCGGAGGACGCAAGCGCAGGCTCGCGCAAGATCCGGTTCTCGCGCGAGCTGTGGGTGGAGCGCGACGACTTCATGGAGAACCCGCCCAAGAAGTTCTTTCGGTTGTCGCCGGACAAGGAGGTGCGGCTGCGCTACGCCTACTTCGTCACGTGCCGGGAGGCCTTGAAGGATGCCAAGGGCGAGGTGGTCGAGCTGCGCTGCACCTACGATCCAGCCACCAAGGGCGGCAACACGCCGCCGGACGGGCGCAAGGTGCAGGCGACGCTGCATTGGGTGTCGGCGGCGGATGCGGTGCCGGCAGAGGTGCGCCTCTACAACCAGCTGTTCGCCAAGCCCGATCCCGACGTCGCCAACTTCGCGGCCGACCTCAACCCCAATTCGCTCGAGGTGGTAGCCGGCGCCATGCTGGAGCCGGCGGCGGCAGCGGACAATGCCGGCGAGCCCGTGCAGTTCGAGCGGCAGGGCTACTTCTGCCGCGATGCCGACTCCAAGCCCGGGCGCCCGGTGTTCAACCGCACGGTGGGCCTGCGCGACACCTGGGCCAAGGTGCAGGCGGGCGGCGGCGGAGCCAAGAAGGCGTAGGCGGCTTCACGCGGCGGGGGCGGAACGGCGTGGCGCCTGCTCGATCCAGGCGAGCAGTTGGTCGTAGGGCGCCGGCCTGTGCACCGCGTAGCCCTGCGCGTAGTCGCATCCCCACTCGCGCAGCAAGGCGAGCGCCGCATCGTCCTCCACACCCTCGGCGACGCTCTCGAGGTCGAGCGACCTGGCGAGCCCCAGGATGGCGCGCACGATCTTCTGGTCGTTGTTGTCGTGGGCGAGCCTCTTCACGAATGCCTGATCGATCTTGAGCGCGGATACGGGGAGCTTCTTGAGGTAGGCGAGCGAGGAGTGGCCGGTGCCGAAGTCGTCGATCGACACGCGATAGCCGCGGTCGCGCAGGCGGGCGACAAGCGCGGCGCAGTACTCGAAGTCGTCCATCACGGCACTTTCGGTGATCTCGAGCTCGACCTGCTGGGGGTCGATGCCGTAGCGACAAACGGTCTTGTGCAGAGTGTCGAGCAGGAAGCGGCGGTGCAGGTTGCGCACCGACAGGTTGATGGCGACGCTCATTGAATGGCCGCGGGCCGTCCAGGCGGCCTTGTCGGCGAGCGCGGCGTCGATGACCCACTGGGTGACGTCGTTGACCAGCGCCGACTCCTCGGCCTGCGGGATGAAGTTGCCAGGCGGGATCAGGCCACGCTGCGGATGCGCCCATCGCAGCAGCGCTTCCGTGCTCTCGGTCCTGCCGGTGGCGAGCGAGAGCTTGGCCTGATGCCAGATCACGAACTCGTTGTTGGCGATCGCGGCCGGGATCATGCCGAGCAGCACGAGGTTCTCGCGGCTCGTGAGGTCGCGGGCGCTGTCGTAGAGGTGGAACGAACGCTTGCGCGTGACGGCCGTGTGCATGGCGATGCTGGCCTTCTGCAACAGCTCCTCGACCGTGCGGGCGTGCTCGGGGTACTGGGCGGCGCCGAACGCGAAAAACGTGCAGGGGCACCTCGTCGATAAGGTAGGGAGCGCGAACCTGCGCCTCGATGTCGGCCCGCAGCTGGCGGGTCTGCGGACCGTTGTGGAAGACGAGGGCGAGGCGGTCGCGCTGGATGAGCGCGATCGGCACGTCGGCAGGCACAAGCGACCGCCCGCGCTCGCAGATCTGCTTGAGGAGCTTCTCGCCGAAGGTGGCGCCAGCGTGTTCTGGATGTCGAGCAGGTTCTTGATCTGCACGACGATGAGGAAGACTTGCGCTTCGTCTCCGCCGCGCTCGATACGCTGCCGCAGCTCCCTGAGGAGGCCGGTGCGGTTGAGCATGCCCGTGCGCCCATCGTGCTCGTTGAGCCAGTCGAGGAGGTTGAGCTGCCTGCGCAGGGTGCCCGCGCCGAAGCCGACTATGCCGCCGAACGCACAGAAGAAGCCCATGCGCAGCAGCCAGTTGCCGAGCTGCTGGGCCTCTCCCGTCGTGGTATCGATGGGCATGTAGGGTCCGGCCAGCAGGCCGGCGAGGATGCCCGTGATGATGCCGCCGGTCGCACCGAACACGAGCGCCGCAACGATGATTGGCAGGTACATCGTGTGCAGCGTGGCGTACTTGACGCCGCCGGTGGCGTAGACGAGCCACGCGAAGCCGAGCGACGACAGCACGACGATGACGATGGAAAGCAGCTTGGCGGTCTTGGATGGGGAGCAGAACGTGCCGTGCAGGCGCTGTGACAGGCTCGAAAGCACCTCACGCCGTCCTTTCATCGTCGGGCCGGGAGCGTGCGGAAGTGATGCGCGACAAACGCCAATAAGGGGTGAACACGCCGTGTGGGCCAAATCCACTATCGGCTACCGGATCAGGAAGAGCGTTCCGCCTCAGGCTTTGCGCGGGACGACGTCGACGGCGACGTCCATGGTCTGTCTGCTGCCGCCGAGCAGGACACCGCTGATGGGGCTGACGTCGTCGTAGTCGCGACCGTAGGCGACGGAGATGTGTTCCTCGGCGGGCATGATGCCGTTGGTGGGGTCGAAATCGACCCAACCGGCCTCCGGGGCCCACACGGACAGCCACGCGTGCGAGGCGTCCGCGCCCTGCAGCTTCTCCACGCCCGGCGGCGGATAGGTCAGCAGGTAGCCGCTGACGTAGCGGGCGGGCAGGCCGAACGCCCGGCAGCAGGTGATGGCGAGGTGGGCGAAGTCCTGGCACACGCCGCGGCGCTCCTGCAGCACGTGCGAGATGGGCGTGGAGATGTCGGTTGCGGTGCTGTCGAACTTGAAGTCGCGGTAGATGCGCTCGGTGAGATCGAGTGCCGCCTCCAGCACGGGACGGTGGGGAGGAAAGGACGGGCGCGCGTAGTCGATCGCCTCGGGCACGACGCGGGTGTGGCGCGAGGCGCTGGTGAACTGCAGCACGTCGACGTCGAGCTCGCCGTTTCCCCGCCGCGCCTTGCCCGGGGCCAGCTCCCAGGCGGTCGACAGCCCGGGGATCGGATGGTCGCGGGCATATACCTCGACCGTGCTGCGGGCGTGGATGACGAGCTCGGAGTGCTCGTCCTCGATCGTCAGGATGGCGCCGGCATTGCCGAAGTAGTCGGTGATGGCAGTGTTGGCGGACGGGGCCGGCTCGATCAGCAGGTTGTGGCGGTGCACAGACTGGCGCGGGCCCGACAGCGGGGTGACGTGCACGACGTGCTCGGAGCGCAGCACCGGCTTGGCGTAGATGTAGGTCGTGCGGTGGCTGACGTCGTAGATCATGGCTCGTCGCGCGAGCGCGCGCGCACCCACTTGGCGTCCTTCTCGACCAGGTTGAAGTAGCGCTTGCCGATCACGTCGGAGAGGGCCGGGAGGACCGCGATTTCCTCGTCGAGGAGCTTCATGAGGTGCGGGCGCGTGCCGTCCGGCTCGGACTGGGCGAGCGCGGTGACGTCGGCGAGGCGGACGTTGGTGAGGAGTGCGAGCGCCATGCGCTGCTCGTCGATGCGCTGGCCTCGGTCGTTCGACTGCGGCAGGGAATCAATATGGCGCACGAGCTCGGCAAGCTGGAAGGCGATGGCGCGCGGGTTGCTCTCGTCGGTGAGCAGCAGGTCGAGCACGAGCGGCAGCATCGGCGCCAGCCGGTAGCGCGAGCGGTAGGTGATGAAGCTGTCGGCGAGCTCCAGCGTGAAGAGCAGGCTGCCCGAGTCGTCCTCGCCGGCTCTGGCCTTGCCGAAGATGCCGCGCAGCAGCTCGGCGAGGTTGCCGGCCCGGCCCATGCGCCGGCCCATGTCGAGGAACGACCAGCCGAAGTTGCGCGTCATGTTCTCGTGCGTGAGGCCATGGAAGGCCGCCAGCACGCGCAGGCCGTCCTCGAGCAGGCGCAGGGAGTCGCCGACGGCGGTGGGCATGGTCTCCACGCGCCAGCGCCGGCTCGAGTAGAAGTCGTTGAGGGTGCGCCAGGCCTCCAGCGAGAGGCGGTCACGGGTGATGCTGGCGACGCGGTGGATGTTGTCGAGCGTGCGCGGCAGGCCGTAGTGCCAGTCGGTCGAGGTCATGAGGTTGCGGGCCAGCTGCTCGATCAGCCGGGTGTTGGTCGTCTCCCACTCGGCCGGCACCTTGCCCTCCTCCTTGGAGAGCAGGATCTCGAGCGCGGTGCGGCTGGCGCGCAGCTCCTGGCGCGGCGCGCTGTCCTCCTGCAGGCGGCTGAGACAGATGCGCAGCACGCGCATGGTCCAGTCGGCGCGCTCGGTGTAGCGGCCGAGCCAGAACAGGTTGTCGGCGGCGCGGCTCGGCAGGTCCTGCGGCGAGCGCTCCACGCGGGCGGTGGCAAGCGTCGGACGCCACAGGCTGGTGAAGGGCGGCGGGACGGCGTCGCTCACCACCCACACGTCGCGCGACTCCCCGTCAGGGGCGCTCAGCGCCACGGTGTTGTTGGGATCGACGGTCAGGGCGAGGCCGCCCGGCATGACGGCAAAGCCGCTGCTGGTGGCGGTCACGAACAGGCGCAGCGCGTAGGGCTTGGGCACGAGCCCGGCGGGCGTCAGCGATGGCGTGGTGCCGAAGCCGACCTTCTCCTCAGCGACCAGCGCGGCGCCCCTGATCTCGATCTCCTGCAGCACCTTCTCGCGCTCCTCGGCGTTGAGGCGGGCGGGGTCGATGCCGGGGATGGCGCGGCCGGGACGCGCGGTGCCCTCGTGCGCGGGGCGGATCACCATGTTGTGGAGGTTGGCGAGAACATGATCGCGGTTGGCGGCATCGCCGAGCCACCAGCGCCGGCCGTCGGGGATGGCGAGCTCCTCGCCCAGCAGCTTCTTGGCGAGATGGGGAAGGTAGGCGCTCAGGCCGCGGTTCTCGGCGAGCGCGGAGCCCAGCGCGTTGGCGACGAAGTCGGGATGCTGGCGCACGGCCTGCAGGAGCCCGACGGGCCCCGCGAAGCCCGAGGAGTCGAGCTCCAGCGGGTCGGCGACGGCGCCTGCCACGCAACGCACGATCAGGTCGACCGGCATCAGGCCGTGCAGGGTCTTGAGCGAGACGCGGTCGCCGGTGACGCGCAGGTCGCCGCCTTCCACCAGCATCAGGCCGAGGTAGCGGGCGAGGTAGGCGTGGCTGAAGAAGTCGTTGTGGCGCGGGCCCGGCGTGAGAAGAGCGATGGCGGGATCGGCGCGGTCGGCGCGGCGGGCGAGCGCGCCCTGCAGCTGCTGGAAGAAGGGGGCCAGCCGCAGCGCATTGCAGGCCGCGAACACGTCGCCGGCGACGTTGGTGTGCACCATGCGGTTGGCGAGCGCATAGCCGATGCCAGCCGGCGTCTCCGCGTGCGTGTCGATCACGCGCCAGGCCCCGTCCGGCCCGCGGGCAAGGTCGGTGGCGAAGAACTGGATGAAGCCCTTGTGCGGCCGGATGTCGTGGCAGGGGCGCAGGAAGGAGGGATCGCTGAACACGAGCTGGTGCGGGATGGCGCCGGAGGTCAGCAGCTGCTGGGGCCCATAGAGGTCGGCCAGGATCGCCTCGAACAGGCGCGCACGCTGGATCAGGGCGCGCTCGAGCGCGCGCCATTCCTCGACGCCGAGGATCAGCGGCACGAGGTCGATGCGCCAGGGCTGGGTGGTGCTCTCGGGATCGGAGAAGAGATCGTAGGCGATGCCGGTCTCGCGCACGCCGACGTTGAGCTGCTCCATGCGCAGCGCGCGTGTCGCGGGATCGAGGCTGCCCAGCTCCTGCAGCAACGGCTGCCAATGCGACTTGAGGGCACCGCCGGCGTCGGCGAGCTCGTCGAACACGCCGGCGGCGGCACGATAGCTCCCGGCGAGGTCGCCGTCCGGCGCCTCCGCTGCTCGCGCGCTCCTGCTCATGCCTGGCTCATGGCTTGGCACACCATCTCGCTTCGGCCTCCGCCGAACACGTTAACCGTGACTGGGTCGCCGCGCCACAGGCCGCGCGCCGGCCAAGTTAATCCGCTCATCCCTCGAGGCCTGCGCGGCGCAGGTCGAGAGTGAGCGGGAAATCCGGATGGATCCCGCCCGGCCGCAGCGGCGAGGCGCCGGGCGAGTGGCCTATCGATTCGAAGAGAGCGAGGCGGCGCGACTGGGCCTCGAGCGCGTTGACGGGCAGGGCCTGGAAGATGCGGCCGCCCGGGTGCGCGACGTGCCAGCGGCAGCCGCCGACCGAGCGGCCGTTCCAGGTGTCGATCACGTCGAAGGTGAGCGGCACGTGCGGGGGGATGTTGGGGTGGAAGCCTTCGGGGCTCGGCCAGGCGCGGAAGCGCACGCCGGCGACGGCTGCCCCGCCTATGGGCGCGAGCGGCAGAGGATGGCCGTTGCACGTCACGACGTAGCGGTCGCCGCGGGGGCCTTCGACGCGTGCTTCTATCCGCTCCATCGAGGAGTCGACGGTGCGCGTGGCGGCGCCGGGTCCGCTCTGGTCGCCGAGCACGAGCCAGGGCTCGAGCGCCTGGCGCAGCTCGAGCCCGATGCCGGCGTGCTCGACGGAGCCCAGCACGGGGAAGCGGAACTCGAAGTGGGGCGCGAACCATCGCGCCTGCAGCGGGAAGCCCGCATCGCCAAGGTCGGCGATGATGCTCTCGAAGTCGGCCCACAAGACGTGCGGGAGCATGAAGCGGTCGTGCAGGGCGGTGCCCCTGCGCACGAGCGGGCGGCGGTAGGGCCGCTCCCAGAACCAGGCGAGGAGCGCGCGCACGAGCAGCTGCTGGGCGAGGCTCATGCGCACGTGCGGCGCCATCTCGAAGGCGCGGAACTCGACGAGGCCTAGACGGCCCATGGGACCTTCCGGCGCGTAGAGCTTGTCGATGCAGATCTCGGCACGGTGGGTGTTGCCCGTGGCGTCGACGAGCAGATTGCGGAACAGGCGGTCGACCAGCCAGGGGGCGATGGTGCCGCCGGGCTGCGGCACCTGGGCGAATGCGATCTCGAGCTCGTAGAGCGATTCGTGGCGCGCCTCGTCCACGCGCGGCGCCTGGCTGGTCGGCCCCACGAACTGGCCCGCGAACAGGTAGGAGAGCGCGGGGTGGCTCTGCCAATAGGCGATGGCGCTGGCGAGCAGATCGGGGCGGCGCAGGAACGGACTGTCGGCCGGCGTGATGCCGCCGGCGACGATATGGCTGCCGCCGCCGGTGGCGACATGCCGGCCGTCGAGGCGGAACTTCTCGGCGCCGAGGCCGAGGGCCGCGGCTTCCTCGTAGACTGTCGAGGTGATGTCGACGGCGGCATCCCAGGAGACGGCGGGGTGCACGTTGATCTCGAGCACGCCGGGATCGGGCGTGACCTTGATGTTGCGCAGGCGCGGGTCGAAGGGCGGCTCGTAGCCCTCGAGGCGGACGGGCTGGCGGGTCCTGGCGGCGGTGGACTCGATGGCGCCGATGAGGAGGGCGTAGTCCGCGCCATCGGCGAGCGGCGGCAGGAACACGCAGATGTGCCCGTCGCGCAGCTCGACGGCCAGCGCCGTGCGTACGGGCTGGAGCGTGTCCGTGCTGGAGGCGGGAGCGGTCGCGGAGCAGGGGGCTGCTGCGGCGGGCTCCCGTGCAGGCTGGGGCAGCGCACGCCGGTCGGCGAAGGGATCGGCCGGCTCGACGTGGGGAAAGTCCACGAAGTCGATCTCGGGCAGGCCCGCAAGCGGCAGGCGCAGGCCGGCGGGCAGGCTGCCGGGGAGCAGGAACAGGTGCCCGCGGCGGAAGGCCCAGCGCTCCGTCACGAACCGGCGCTTGCCGGCGGCGTCGTGCGTGGCAAGCAGGGGCAGGACATGGCCGACGGGATTGCCCAGCCCGCGGTCGAAGGCGCGCATGATGCGCTCCCGCTCCGCTGCCTCGGCGAGGACGTCGCTCTCGGGCGTGACGCCGAGCGGCAGCTTCTGCTCGAGCAGCATGAAGTGGGCCGCGTCCTCGTAGGCGGGGATGGGGCTGTCGGCGGAGAGGCCGAGCGTGCGGGCAAGCTCGCCGGCGAAAGTGCGGGCATCGCCCGTCGTGGCATCGCGCGCGCCCTCGGCGGCGATCAGGCTCGGGTCCTGCCAGAGCGGCACGCCGTCGGTGCGCCAGTGGATGCTGTGGGCCCAGCGCGGGGCCGCCTCGCCCGGATACCACTTGCCCTGGCCGTAGTGCAGCAGGCCGCCAGGGGCGAAGCGCTCGCGCAGACGGCGCGCGAGCTTGTCGGCGTAGTCGCGCTTGGTGGGGCCGAGCGCGGCGATGTTCCACTCGGGCGCCCCTGGGTCCGAGAGGGCGACGAAGGTCGGCTCGCCGCCGATGCTGAGGCGCACGTCGCCGGCTGCGAGGCGCTGGTCCACGGCGGCGCCCGCCGCGAGGATCGCCTGCCAGTCGGGTTCGCTGTAGGGCGCGGCCGCGCGCGGCTTCTCGTCGAGGCGCGTGACGGCGAGGGTGGCGGAGAACTCGACCTTGCCCTCGCCGTGCGTGCCGGTGATCGGCGCGGCGCTCGTTGGCGTGGGTGTCGCGGCGAGGGGGATGTGGCCCTCGCCCGCGAGCAGGCCGGAGGTCGGATCGAGCCCGATCCAGCCGGCGCCGGGGATGTAGACCTCGGCCCAGGCGTGCAGGTCGGCGAAGTCCTCGCGCGCGCCGGGGGGCGCATCATCCGGGCGCAGCTGGATCAGGTAGCCCGATACGAAGCGGGCGGCGAGGCCGATGCGGCGCAGCATCTCCACCAGCAGCCAGCCGGAGTCGCGGCAGGAGCCCGAGCGCATCTCCAGTGTCTCGCGCGGCGTCTGCACGCCGGGCTCCATGCGCGTGCGGTAGGCGATGTCGACGCTGAGCCTGCGGTTGAGGTCGCAGACGAAGTCGATGGTCGCCTTGGCCTGCGCGCCGAGCCCGGCGACGTAGGTGTCGAAGGTGGGCTCGCGCGGGGGCGGGGCGAGATAGGGGGCGAGCTCGGCGGCGAGCGTGTCGGGGTAGGCGAAGGGCCAGTTGGCGGCGCCATCCTCGATGAAGAAGTCGAAGGGGTTGAAGGGCGCCATGGCGGCGACGAGGTCGACGGTGACGCCAAGCTCGCGGGTCTCGTCCGGCACCACGACGCGGGCGAGGAAGTTGCCGAAGGGATCCTGCTGCCAGTTGGTGAAATGCCGGGCGGGCGCGATCTGCAGCGCGTAGGAGAGGATGGGCGTGCGGCAGTGCGGGGCCGGGCGCAGGCGCACGACCTGCGGTCCGAGCAGGAGGGGGCGGTCGTAGCGGTAGAGCGTCTTGTGGGTCAGGGCGACATGAAGCGTCATCGATGGGTGTGCCTGACCTCGGGTTGGGCAAAGGCGCGCTGGCGACTTTGCCTGCTGGCAGTAAAGCAGAAGCGGGCCGGGGGAGAAGCCCATAGTTTAGGCAGGCGAGCGCATTGCTTGGGCTAAGCTTGCCGGGGAGGCGATCCGCGTGCTGATCTGACGCAAACGGGGATCGGCGCGTGGCGGCTGGTCGCTGCGGGCGAAGGGTGGGCGCGAAAGATGGCGTGGGTGGGGGGAGCCCGATCGCCGCCTCTGGGACCGGGCGGCGCAGTATCGGGCGGTGCTGCGGCATTGCCTGTTCTCGACGCGATCGCCCGCAGCCTCGAGGCCGAGCGGGAGCAGTGGTTCCTGTGGCTGCCGGTGGTGTTCGGCAGCGGCATCGCCCTCTACTTCCTGCTGCCGAGCGAGCCCGGATTGCTGACGGCCCTGCTGCCTGCCGTTGCCGCCATGGCCGTGCGCCTGGTCGCGGGCCGCGGCGGCATTGCCGGCCTTCTGACGGGGGCGCTGCTGGCCGTGTCGCTGGGCGTGGCGGCGGGGAAGCTGCGCACGGAGGCGATGCGCGCGCCGGTGCTGCAGAAGCAGATCGGTCCCGTCGATGTCTACGGTTACGTCGAGCTGGTCGAGCCGCGGGCGACGCGGGGACAGCGCCTGACGCTCCGCGTCATCGCCATGGAGAAGCTCGAGGCGCACGAATGGCCGGCGCGCGTGCGCGTGCGGACCATGGCCGAGGCGCCCGACCTGGCGCCCGGCGATGCGGTGCGCCTCAAGGCCACGCTGAGCCCGCCGCCGGGGCCTGCCCTGCCGGGCGACTACGACTTTGCCCGCGCCGCCTGGTTCCAGGGGCTGGGTGCGGTCGGCTACGCCACGGCGGCGCCGGAGCGGATGGCGCAAGCCGCCGAGCCGCCGCTGTCGCTGCGGCTCAGCGCGGCGGTCGCCCGTCTGCGGCAGGCGATCGGCCGGCGCGTGGTCGAGGCGCTGCCCGGGCAGACAGGCGCCATCGCCAATGCCCTCATCACCGGCGAGCGCGGGGGCATCTCGGAGGCGACCAACCAGGCGTTTCGCGATGCGGGCCTGTTCCACATCCTCTCCATCTCCGGACTGCACATGGTGATCATGGCGGGCGCGGTGTTCGCCGCCGTTCGCCTGCTGCTGGCCGCGGTTCCCGCCGTGGCGCTGCGCCATCCGATCAAGAAGTGGGCGGCGGCGGGAGCCATGGCGGGAGCGTTCGGCTACCTCATGATCTCGGGGGCCGCGTTCGCTACCGTGCGCTCCTACATCATGATCTCCATCATGTTCCTGGCTGTCATGCTCGACCGTCCCGCGGTGGCGCTGCGCAACGTGGCGCTCGCCGCGCTGGCGATCCTGGTGGTGTGGCCCGAGAGCCTGTTCGATGCCGGTTTCCAGATGTCGTTTGCGGCCGTCGTGGCGCTGGTCTCGGCCTACGAGTGGCTGCGCGGGCGTGACGAGGCGCGCGGGAGAGAGACGATGCGCGGGCCGGTGCGCGAGGCGCTGCGGTTCCTCGGCGGCATCGCCACCTCGACGCTGATCGCGAGCCTGGCCGTGGCCCCGTTCGGCGTCTACCACTTCCACAACACGCAGCAGTTCGCGATCCTCGCCAACCTGCTCGCGATTCCGATCTGCAACCTGATCGTCATGCCGGCGGCGCTGGCGAGCCTGCTGGCAATGCCGTTCGGGCTGGAGGCTGCCCCGCTCAAGGTGATGGGGCTCGGCATCGAGGCGATCGTGTGGTGCGCGCAGCGGGTGGCGGGGTTGCCGGGGGCGGTCGGTCGCGTGCCGGCGATCCCCACGCACGCGTTCCTGCTGATGGTCGCGGGCGGTCTTTGGCTGGCGCTGATGAAGACGCGCTGGCGATTGCTGGGGCTGGCGCCGATCGTGCTCGGGCTGACGCTGGCGCCGACGGGGCGGCGTCCGGATGTGCTGATCGGGCGGGCGGCAAGCGTGGTGGCGGTGCGGGCCGCCGATGGCCGGCTCTCGGCGCTCGCGGGCCGCGGCTCGAGCTTCGAGCTGGCGCGCTGGCTGGAGCACGACGGCGACGCCCGCCCGCCCGCCGAGGTCGCGCGAGCCGCCGCCTTCCGCTGCGACCCGCACGGCTGCACGGCGCGCGTCGGCGGTATGCTGTTGGCGGTGGCGTACTCGCCAGCCGCGCTGCGCGACGACTGTGCGGCGGCGGCAATCCTGGTGCTCAGGTTTCCCCAGCCGACGAGCTGCAACGCGCGGGGGCCTGTGATCGACTCTGCGGCGATCGATAGGTCTGGCGCGCTCGCGCTCTATCTCGATGGCGGCCGCGTCGCGCGGATCGAGACGGTGGCTGATCGGCGCGGCGACCGTCCCTGGGCTGCGCGACGAAGTGACGACCCCGACGATCAATCGGCCCCTGGGCCCGCGGACGAGGAGTGGCCCGCCGTCGACAGAAGAAGCCGGTAGCGAAGCGCGGCAGTCTCCGGTCGCATGTCTGCTGAATTACATCCTATATCGCATATTTTACTCAGTGCGCCGTGAATACACCGCGCATTTTATCTGGCCGAAAATATGTCCTTAACCAAATATTAGGCGAAAAAACGCGTTGAATACTCCCGGTCCCGTGCTGCGTCACCCGCCCCCATCCCCCCGGAGCAGCCGACATGCTTTTCGCCAAGAAGCCCGACGACGAGTTTGCCCACGATCAGGCCGCCAACTCGAAATTCTCCTCCCCCGCCAACGCGAGCCCCAAGGCGCGCGTGGGGCAGACCCGATCCGTAATCGACCCCGGCCTGCTGATAACGGGCATCCTGGAAGGCGATGGCGAATTGCAGATCGACGGCCAGGTCCGGGGCGACATCCGCTGCACGCACCTCACCGTCGGCAGCGCGGCAACGGTGGCGGGCAACATCACCGCCGACGCGGTGGTCGTGCGCGGCAAGGTCACCGGCATCATCGGCGGCAACCGGGTCATGCTGATGGACAGCGCGCAGGTGGAAAGCGAGATCTTCCACAAGCGGCTTTCCATCGAGGAAGGCGCGCACTTCGAGGGCGAGGCGCGGTTCAACGAGCAGCCGATCGAGAAGGCCAGGAGCCGGCCGCAGGAGAAGAGCGCGGCCGAGGCCGAGGCCGCGGCGCGCCGCGAGGAGGAGGCTGCGCGCAGGGCCGGCGGTCGCGCCGATCCGACCACGCAGCGCGCCCCCGCAGGCCGTCGCGACGAGCAGCCGACCGTCAAGGCCAA
>JBGGME010000064.1:0-4111 GCA_041288195.1 Hyphomicrobiaceae bacterium | reverse complement strand
CTATTCGAGGAACCGCATTCTCGCCAACAGCGCTTCGCGGAATGATATTTGAGGCGTAGTCTGAGCGCCGACGCTCCCGAACCTCCGCCAGGACTTTTACAACAAAATCTGCCACTTGCGGACTCATGCGGCGCAGCAAGTTGGGCCTACTGGGTGCCACCGAGCCCAACGGCCCTGGCGGGTCACACGGGCTTCTCACCCTTCAGCATGAGGCGATAGAGATAGCGGACCTGCGCGACGGGATAGTCTCCATTTGCCTTGTGCAGCATGCACCGGTTGTCCCAGATCACCGTGTCGCCGGCTTTCCACTTATGGCGGTACTCGAAGCGCGCCTCGGTCGAATGCGCAAGCAGTTCATCGAGCAGGGCTAACGCCTCCTCCGTCTCCATACCGACAATCTCCTCGATGCGGATCGGGTTGATGTAGATCGCTTTGCGCCTGCTGTCGGGATGGGTCCTGATCAGCGGGTGGAGGACGGAGGCAGAACCGACGGTCTTGAGCTTCTCGCCGACCAGCTGCGGCAGCCTTCGGGCGCTGTAGCGGCTCTGATAGACGTGGCGCGCTAGGCGCCCGTCGATCCGTCGGCGCGTCGCCTCTGGCAGGGCGTCATAGGCCTCGTGCATGTTGACGAACTGCGTATCGCCGCCAGTCGTGGGCAGCTTGACGGCGTGCAGCGCAGTCGCCTTGGGTGGTATCGCATCATTTGAGTGGTCAGTGTGATAACCCTCGCCCGGGATGTAGACGCGGCCATCCTCCAGCTTGTCTTGATTGGAGATGTAATGGACCAGCGGGCATTCGGGCACGGAGAAGCGCGAATTGTGCTGGGGGAAAATCTCGCCGAAGTTCTGCATGGCGGCGAGGAATTGCGGCGCATCGAGGCTCTGGTCGCGGACCACGAGCACCGAGTGCTCGACGAACGCCTGGTGGAGCCGCTCACGCACCGCCGGCTGGAGCGGATGGGTCAGATCGACGCCAAGTACCTCCGCGCCCGTGTGTGCGGACAGCTTAGCGATTACAACCTCTTTTGCTATCCCACCCATCGCCGATCAGATGTGGTCAGTCTGTCCCAACTTGCCAACCGCCGTTCGGTGCGCCCAAGCTGGCCGCGGGCGGTGTCCCTTATGGGGGCCTATCCAGAATCTAAATGTCCAACCTACGCCGGAGTCAACTACAAGCATCGCACGGCGCAGTCGCCCCATTTGCCATGCCAAGGCGGAAGTCGTCTTGAGAAGTATACCTGCAACGGGTTGCACGGTGGCAACGACCTCGGTCGTAAATTGATTGCTTGCGCCTCGCGGGGCTGAATCTCCTCAGTCTCCTCTAGTCTCAGGCGCCCTCCGCACGACCGGCATAACCATGATGACCAGAATCAGCACCGTCACGACCATGAAGCAGAGGCTGATAGGTCGGATGAAAAACACGGTTGGGTCGCCGCGCGCGACCAGCATGGCGCGGCGCAGGTTCTCCTCGAGCAATGGACCCAACACGAAGCCCAGAAGCATAGGAGCGAGATTGAAGCCGAGCTTCACCCAGACGAATCCGAGAACACCGAACAGCGCCGCCAGGTACAGTTCGACGGAGCTGTTGCTGCCGCTGTAGATGCCGATGGCGGAGAAGGCCACGATGGCCGGAAACAAGATGCGATAGGGCACCTCAAGCAGCTTCACCCACAGACCGACCAGCGGGAGGTTGAGGATCACCAGCACCAGGTTGCCGACCCACATGCTGGCGATCAGACCCCAAAACAGCTCGGCGCGCTGCGTCATCACCTCTGGCCCGGGCTGGATGCCGTGCATGGTCATGGCGCCGAGCATCAGCGCCATGACCGCGCTCGCGGGCAAGCCGAGCGTCAGCATGGGAATGAACTTGCACTGGGCGTCGGCATTGTTGGCGGCTTCCGGCCCGGCCACGCCCTCGATCGCGCCATTGCCGAAGCGTGACGGGTCCTTTGCCAGCTTCTGTTCGAGCATGTAGGACGAGAACGAGGCGACCGCGGGGCCCGTTCCCGGCAGCACGCCGAAGAAGGAGCCGAGCGCGGTGCCGCGCAGGATCGGCGCCACCGACTGCCTGAAGTCGGCCCAGCTCAGCCAGAGGTTGGTGATCTTAACGTCGAAGACGCGCTGCGCGCTCGGCTGGGCGAGGTTGTGAATGATCTCGCCGATGGCGAACACGCCGACCGCCAGCACGATAAAGCCGATGCCGTCGAACAGCTCGCGCACGCCGAAGGCGAACCGAAGCACGCCGGTGCTGACGTCGGTGCCGACGAGGCCGAGCAGCACGCCCACGACCACCATCGCCAGCGACTTGATGGTGTCGCCCTGGGCCAGCGCGGCCGCGGCGACGAGCCCCATCAACATCAGCGAGAAGTACTCGGGCGCACCGAACTTCAGGGCGAACTCGGCCAGCGGCGGGCCCGCCACGGCGATCAGCAGGGTGCCGATGGTGCCGGCGATGAACGAGCCGATGGCCGCGATCGCCAGCGCCGGTCCAGCCCTGCCCTGGCGCGCCATCTGATAGCCGTCCAGGCAAGTCACTACGTTGGACGTCTCGCCGGGTAGGTTGACCAGGATGGCCGTCGTCGAGCCGCCGTACTGGGCTCCGTAGTAGATGCCGGCCAGCATGATGAGCGCTGCGATCGGCGACACAGTGTACGTCAGCGGCAGCAGCATCGAGATCGTGGCCAGCGGACCGATCCCCGGCAGGACGCCGATCAGCGTGCCAACCAGCACACCGATGAAGCAGTAGGCGAGGTTCTGCAGCGTGAACGCCACCGAGAAGCCGAGTGCCAGATTGGCGAACAGGTCCATGGGCGCCTACCTCGGCAGCACGAGCAGCGGATAGGGCAGGCCGAGGCCCCAGATGAATACAGCCACGCAGAGGGCGGTGAGCGCCGCGCCGACCGAGATCGCCTCGAGCAACCTGAACTCGCTGCTGGCTGCGGCCGAGCCGACGATCAGCATGAGCAGGGACGGTACGAACCCGATCCGCTCGACGAGCAGCGCGAACAATATCAAGGTGGCAGGGATCACAAAGAGCGCGCGCGGAGACCAATTGGGCTCGATGCGGTCCGTGCTGCGCACGCCCTTGACGAGGAGGATCAGGCCGAACACGACGAGAATGCCGCCGAGCACGGTCGGAAAGTAGCCCGCGCCCATGCGCAGCACGGTTCCCATGGGGTAGGCGCGCGAAACGAGGACCGTAGTTCCCCCCAAGGCGATGAGCATCAGACCGCCCCAGAAGTCCTTGCTGGCGAACAGATTGGACCACATGCGCTCCTCCAACGACCGAGCTCCCGGCGCGCATGCAACGCCGCGCCTCTCCTGTCAGCGCTGCGAGCTAGTCGCTCGGGTAACGGCAACCCGCGGGCGGGACGGCCAATCGCCGCCCGCCTTCGCACGTGTTCGAGCGGAGCCGATCCCCCCGCGCGTCACGCGGTCACTGCGGGGGGATGCCCGACTCCTTGACGACCTTCCCCCACTTGGCCAATTCCGACTCCATGAACTTACCGAAGTCGGCCGTGCTCATCTTGATGATCTCGGCGCCCTCGTTGGCCAGTTGCGCCTGTAGCTCCGGCGCGGACTGCACCTCGTCGATGGTCTTGTGCAACTTCTCGACGATCGGGGCGGGCGTTCCGGCCGGCGCGATGATGCCCCACCAGTTCGCCGACTGATAGCCAGGAAGGCCGGACTCGTCGATGGTGGGAACATCGGGGAGAGAACCGACGCGCTTGGTGCTGCCGACGCCGAGCGCTTTCAGCTTGCCCGACTTGAGATGGGGCATCGCCGCCAGCACCGACCCGACGGCCAGCTGGGTGTGGCCGCCGATGATGTCGATCATTGCAGGACCGCCACCCTTGAACGGCACCAGCACCATGTCCGTCTTGCTCGAATGCAGGAACAGCGCAGCGCTCAGGTGCATGAAGCTGCCGGCGCCGGCGTGGGCGAAGTTGAGCTTGCCGGGGTTCTGCTTGGCGTATTCGATCAGCTCCTTCACCGAGTTCACAGGCACCGAGGGATGGATGAGCAGGATACCCGGCACCTGGCCGATGAAGGCAACCGGAGTGAACGACTTGATCGGGTCGTACCTGAGTTTGTGAAAGGCCGGATTGGAG
>JBGGME010000063.1:0-11785 GCA_041288195.1 Hyphomicrobiaceae bacterium | reverse complement strand
GACGACGTGGTGTTCACCTTCGAGCGCGCGCCCAAGGTGCCCAACAGCCCCTCGAGCTTCGCCGCCGCCGTCAAGGGCAAGACCGTCAAGAAGATCGACGACCACACCGTGCACATCTCAGCGGGCTCCGTGGCGCCGACGCTCCCCAACGAGCTCTCGAGCCTGATGATCGTGTCGAAGAAGCACGGCGAGGGCGCCGCCACCCAGGACTACAACTCCGGCAAGGCCGCCATCGGCACCGGCCCGTTCAAGCTCGTGAAGTTCACGCCGGGAGACCGCATCGAGTTTGCCCGTAACGATGCCTACTGGGGCCAGAAGTCCAAGTGGGCGAAACTGACCTTCCGGCCGATCCAAGCGGCACCGGCCCGCGTCGCCGCCCTGCTCGCGGGCGATCTCGACATGATCGAGGACACCCCGACCGCCGACATCGAGCGGCTCAAGAAGGACCCCAAGATCGAGATCAGCCAGACCGCCTCCAACCGGCTCGTGTACTTCTTCATCGATCACGCCCGCGACGTCACGCCCTTCGCCAAGGGCAAGGACGGCGCCGAGATCAAGAACCCGTTCAAGGACAAGCGCGTGCGACAGGCCATGAGCAAAGCCATCAACCGCGACGCCATCGTCTCGCGCGTGATGGAGGGCGTGGCGATACCCGCGGGCCAGCTCCTGCCCGACGGCTACTTCGGCGTCTCCCCCAAGCTCAAGCCCGTCGCCTACGATCCCGACGGCGCCAAGAAGCTGCTCGCCGACGCCGGCCTCGCCGGCGGCTTCAAGCTGACGCTGCACACGCCGAACGGCCGCTACACCAACGACGTCAAGATCGCGGAAGCCGTGGCGCAGATGCTGACCCGCGTCGGCATCGAGACCTCGCTCGAGGCGCTGCCGCCCGCGGTGTTCTTCACGCGTGCCTCGCAAGGCGGGCCGAACAACTCGCCGGAGTTCAGCTTCATTCTGGTCGGCTGGGCGACGCCGACGGGCGAGAACTCCGGCTCGCTGGTGCCGCTCGCCAACACCTTCGACCGGTCCAAGGGCACCGGCACCGCCAACCGCGGCCGCTACTCCAATCCCGACGTCGACCGCCTGTCCGCCGAGGCGCTCAAGATCAACGATGATGCCAAGCGCGCCGCGCTGCTGGCGCAGGCGACGGAGATCGCCATCGAGGATGTCGCGCTGCTGCCCTCGCACTACCAGGTCAACACCTGGGCCCTGCGCAAGGGGCTCAAGTACAAGGCGCGCTCCGACGAGTACACCTTGGCGACGCATGTCTCGGGGCAATGAAGCGGTCATACCGGGGCTTGTCCCCGGTATCCAGCCAACCGCATACGCTGGAGCGTGCGGCCAGATGGATCCCGGCGACGAGCGCCGGGATGACATAGCCGGCGAGACGACATGACGGCCTACATCCTGCGGCGGCTGATGCAGACGGCGGTGCTGGTGGCCGTCATGTCCGTCATCGTCTTCTTCGGCATCCACATCGTCGGCGACCCGATCTGGCTGCTCGTCAATCCGCAGATGGACCAGAAGGAGATCGAGGCGGCGGTCAGGGCGCTCGGCCTCGACCGGCCGATCTGGGAGCAGTATTTCCACTTCGTGAGCGGCGCACTGCGCGGCGATCTCGGCCGCTCCTTCATCTTCGGCGAACCGGCGCTCACCGTCATCCTCCAGCGCATGCCCGCCACCCTCGAGCTCGCCTTCACGGCCCTGGTGATGGCGATCGCCGCCGGCATCCCGCTCGGCCTCTACGCCGGACTCAAGCCCGACAGCTGGGTGTCCAAGACGATCATGGCGGGCTCCATCGTCGGCTTCAGCCTGCCGACCTTCTGGGTCGGGCTCATGCTCATCATGGTGTTTGCGGTCATGCTGGGCTGGCTGCCCTCCACCGGGCGCGGCGCCACCGCCACCTATCTCGGCATCACCTCCAGCCTCTTCACGCTCGACGGCCTGCGCCACATCCTGCTGCCGGCGTTCAACCTGGCGCTGCTCAAGTTCTCCCTGGTCATCCGCCTGACGCGCGCCGGCGCACGCGAGGCCCTGCAGCAGGACTACATCAAGTTCGCCCGCGCCAAGGGGCTCTCGCCCCGACGCATCGTCGGCGTGCATCTGCTCAAGAACATCCTGATCCCCGTGGCGACCGTCGTCGGCCTCGAGTTCGGCAACCTCGTGGCCTTCTCCGTCGTCACCGAGACCATCTTCGCCTGGCCCGGCATGGGCAAGCTCCTGATCAACGCCATCCAGAGTCTCGACCGGCCCGTGATCGTCGCCCACCTCATCATCATCGTGCTGCTGTTCGTGCTCATCAACTTCCTGGTCGACGTCCTCTACACCGTGCTCGACCCGCGCGTGCGCATCGGAGCCAAGGCCGCATGAGCGTCGTCGGCACCCACGGCGAAGCCGAGATCGAGCGGCCACCAACAGGAACGGCCGCGGCGCCCGAGACGCCGCTGCGGCGGCTCATGGCCGACTACTTCGAGAGCCGGTTCGCCACCGCTGCCTTCGTGCTGCTGGTCACCATCATCGCTCTCGCCCTGCTGGCTCCGCTGATCGTGCCGCAGAACCCCTACAATCTGGCCGAGGTCGACGTGCTCGACAGCCGCCTGCCGCCCGGAACCAAGGGCATGGCCGGCTACACCTACTGGCTCGGTACCGACGGCGCCGGACGCGACCTCGTCAGTGCCATGCTCTACGGCCTGCGCATCTCGCTCGCGGTGGGCGTCGTCTCCTGCCTGATCGCCACCGTCATCGGCGCCGCCGTCGGGCTCATCGCCGCCTACGTGGGCGGCCGCACCGAGAGCCTGCTGATGCGGCTCGTCGACCTGCAGCTCTCCTTCCCCGCCATCCTCATCGCCCTGATCCTGATCGCCATCCTTGGCAAGGGCGTCGACAAGATCATCATCGCGCTGGTGACGGTGCAGTGGGCCTACTATGCGCGCACCGTGCGCGGCACGGCGCTCGCCGAGATGAGCAAGGACTACGTGGAGGCGGCCCGCTGCTTGGGGCTAAGCCATGCCCGCATCCTCTTCAGGCAGATCCTGCCCAATGTGCTGCCGCCTCTGATCGTGGTGGCGACCGTGCAGGCCGCCCACGCCATCGCGCTCGAGGCCACGCTCTCCTTCCTGGGCGTTGGCCTCCCGCGCACCGAGCCCTCCCTCGGCCTGCTGATCTCCAACGGCTTCGAGTACATGCTGTCGGGCAAGTACTGGATCAGCTTCTTCCCCGGCGTCGTGCTGCTTGCCACCATCATGGCCATCAACCTGGTCGGCGACCAGCTGCGCGACGTGCTCAACCCCAGGCTCAAGCGATGACGGCCGCAGTCGAGGCGGAGGTGGTGAATCGCGCCCCGACCCTCGAGGTTGTCGATCTGAAGACCCATTTCTTCACCAAGGCGGGTGTGGTGCGCGCCGTCGACGGCGTCAGCCTGCGCGTCGCGCCCGGCGAGGTGCTTGGCCTCGTCGGCGAGTCCGGCTGCGGCAAATCGGTGACCGGCTACTCGATCCTCGGCCTCATCGATCCGCCGGGCCGCATCGTCTCGGGGCGCATCGCCTTCGCCGGACGGGACCTGGTGCGCCTGCCCGAGGACGAGCTGCGCGCCCTGCGCGGCAGCCGCATCGCCATGATCTTCCAGGACCCGATGATGACGCTCAACCCCGTGTTGCGCGTCGACACGCAGATGGTGGAGGCGATCCTGGCGCACCGCCGCATGCCCCACGGCGAGGCCTGGCCGCTCGCCCGCGACGCGCTTGCCCAGGTCGGCATCCCGAGCCCAGAGCGCCGGCTCAAATCCTACCCGCACGAACTCTCCGGCGGCATGCGCCAGCGCGTGGCCATCGCCACCGCCTTCATCAACAAGCCCGACCTCGTCATCGCCGACGAGCCCACCACCGCCCTCGACGTCACCATCCAGGCGCAGATCCTGCACGAGGCCCAGGAGCTCTGCCGCAGGACCGGCACGGCCATGATCTGGATCAGCCACGATCTCGCCGTCGTCAGCTCGCTCGCCGACCGCATCGCCGTGATGTACGCGGGCGTCATCGTAGAGGAGGGACGTGCCAGCGATGTCATCGGCGCGCCGCTGCATCCCTACACCAGAGGCCTGCTCGGCTCCGTGCCGTCCGCCAACGCACGCGGCACACGCCTCGCCCAGATCCCCGGCATGACGCCCTCGCTGATCAACCTGGCCCCCGGCTGCCGCTTCCGCGCCCGCTGTCCGCGGGCCGACGCCGAGTGCACGAGCGAGCCCGCCATCTCCGAGCCGCTTGCCCATCGCCAGGTCAGATGCTGGCGGCCGCACCTCGAAGGGGCGATGCCGTGACCGCCGCTGCGAGAGCGCCCATCATCGAGGCGCGTGGCCTCACGAAGCGGTTCCTCAAGGCCCCCGACCTCGCCGAGCGCGCCTCGGCATGGCTCGGCGGCAAGGCCGGCGGCGAGGTCGTGCGGGCCGTCGACGGCGTCAGCCTGACGATCGGCAAGGGCGAGGTGGTCGGTCTCGCCGGTGAATCGGGCTGCGGCAAATCGACTCTCGGCCGCATGATCGCCGGCCTGCTCGAGCCCAGCGAAGGCGTGCTGCTCTACAAGGGCCAGGATCGCGCCACGCTGACAGGCTCGCAGGCGAAAGCCGCGCGCCTCGCCGTGCAGATGATCTTCCAGGACCCCTATTCGTCCCTCAACCCCCGCCTGCGCGTGGAGGCGGCCGTCGGCGAGGCGCCGCTCGTGCATGGCCTCGTGTCGCGTGCCGACGTCGCCCGCTACGTCGCCGACATCCTGAAGCGCGTCGGCCTCGACCCCGAGCTGCGGCGCCGCTTCCCCCATCAGTTCTCGGGCGGCCAGCGCAGCAGCATCGGCATCGCCCGCGCGCTCGCCGTCAAACCGGAGTTCCTCGTCTGCGACGAGGCCATCGCCGCGCTCGACGTCTCCATCCAGGCGCAGATCATCAACCTCTTTCTCGACCTGCGCGAGGCCTACGACCTCACCTACCTTTTCATCAGCCACGACCTCGGCGTCGTGCAGCACATCTGCGACCGCATCCTCATCATGTATCTGGGCCGCATCGTCGAGGCGGCCCCGACTCGCGCGCTGTTCGAGTCCCCCAACCACCCCTACACCCGGGCGTTGCTGGCGGAGGTGCCGCGCATCTCGCTCACCAAGCGCACCTTCCATCCGATCAAGGGCGAGATCCCCTCGCCGCTGGATCCTCCCCCCGGCTGCCACTTCCATCCCCGCTGCCAGCACGCCATGCCGCGCTGCCGCACCGAGGCGCCCGCACTCAGGACGATCGCGCCCGGTCGCACCTCCGCCTGCCATCTCAACGACGCCTGACCATCGGTCGGCTGATCCGCCGTGCACACGCAAGCCTCACGCAAGCTTCGTGGCGGATTGAACGTTTTCGTTAACCGGGCGTTTGCCGTTTGGAGGCATCAATGATGGCGGGGGACCTGAGGGCAGTCGTTATGAAGCGCGTGTTACCGCTGTCGTTTGCGTTCGTTGTCTTCCACATCATTTTCATAGGCGCCACGATGGTGGTCGTCGCACTCAACTGACCTCACACTTCGGGCGCCGGCAAGCGACGCGCAGCGGCCAAGCTCGCGCTTCAGCTCTTGCGCCCGTAGTTGAGCAGGCCCGGCTGCCCCTTGGGCGGACGGGCGCGGATCGCGGCTTCGTTGGGCTCCGTGCCCCAGCCCGGCCGATCCGGCATCACCAGATGGCCGTTCTCGTAAACCGGCGGATGCGACACCAGCTCGTCATCCCAGGCGAGGCGATCGATGTCGGTCTCCATGATGCGCAGGTTCGGCACGGCGGCGGCGAAGTGCGCATTCATCATCGTGCACAGGTGCCCGTAGAAGTTGTGAGGGGCAACGTTCACCTCGTGCGCCTCAGCGAGGCTCGCGATCTTCATCGACTGCCACACCCCGTTCCAGGGCGTATCGATGATGGCAACGTCCATGGCCTGCTCGCGGAAATACGGCAGGAACTCGCGCAGGCCCAGCAGCGTCTCGCAGGACGAGATCGGGTGCGGGCTCTGGCGGCGGATGTAGCCCAGCGCCTCGGGATTGTAGGTGTCGATCTCGATCCAGAACATGTCGAGGTCGGCGATCGCGCGAAGTATCTTCAGGTAGCCTTCCGTCTTCGCATTGAAGTTGAGGTCGAGCAGGATATCGACGTCGGGCCCCGCGCCCTCGCGGATGGCTTCCAGGTGCATGCGCAGGTTGCGCAGCACGACCCTGTCGACGTTGATCTCGGGATAGAACGGGGCGCCGAACCCGGGACGCCAGCCCTTGGGGTTCTTTGCCCCCGCTTCGTAGAGGAAGATGTTGGTCTTGAGCGCTGAGAACTTCTTCTCGCGCACCTCGCGGCCGATCGCCTTGACGCCGTCGAGGTCGGTGATGGCGGGCTTGTACCAGGTGGGGTGATTGATACGCCACGTGGCGCAGTGCGACCAGTACACGCGGATGCGGTCGCGCACCTTGCCGCCGAGCAGCTGGTAGACCGGCACGCCAAGCGCCTTGGCCTTGACATCGAGCAGCGCGTTCTCGATGGCGCCCATCGCCTGCGAGACGACGCCGCCGGTGCCTGGCCGCGTCGCCGCGTAGAGCTCGGCATAGATGCGTTCGTGATCGCCCGCGGACTGCCCGACGATACGCGGCGCCAGCCGCTCGATCACCGCCCCCACGCCCGGCGAGCCGAACCCCTCGTCGAACTCGCTCCAGCCGACGATGCCGTCCTCGGTGACCAGCTTGACGAAATGATAGTTCCGCCACCCCGCGTCGCAGGCCAGCGTCTCGATCGATTTGACCTTCATGCGCTTTCCTCCCGTCTTTGGGCGCAGACTACCACGGCATCGCCGCCGCGCGAGGAGCAGACGTCATGCCCGCCGAGCGCAGCGCAGAGCGGGCATCCAACCAAGAGGTGAGATGGTGAGGTCGTGAGATAGTGAGGTGGCGGCTTTGCCGTGTGCTGAGGCCGGAGTTCCATCCGAGAGAACGTGCTCCGACCCAAATCTCACCATCTCACCACTCACCATCTCACCATCTCACCAGCACAAATCTCCTCGCAGGCCTGAGCCTCGAGGGTTTGGAGAGAGAGGGAGCTGGGCGCACATGCCTGGCTCGGGGTATTCCGGGGGCAGTCTGGCACCTGCGCCCAGCACCGCCTCGAGGCTCCAGCGAACGGCTCCGGTGAGTGACCCAACCGGCCTCGGATACACTGGGTCCCGATTGCGTCGGGCCCTCGTTGCGGCCCCCGCCTCGCGCTATCGAGACGCCTCGCGATGGCGCCCCTCTATGAGACGGGGTGAGCGCAGCATGACTCGACTTTGGAGACCGGGGATAAGTCCGGGTGCGGCTAACTCACCGACGCCGCGCGCGACGCCCCTCCCCCTCGAGGGGGGAGGGCGATGCGTCCGCGGCTTGGATCGGCCATCGCCGACCGCGCCGCACGCTCAACTGCCGATCCAAGTCGCTGGACGCATCGGGTGGGGGTGATACGCCGAGCACCCCACAGACACCCCCACCGAGACGCGCCGAACGAGTTAGCGCCTCTCGTCGTCGCGTGCATCTTGGGTATTGGGCAAGGCGGCGCTAACTCGTGGCGCGTCTTCCTCCCCCCTCCAGGGGGAGGGGAAGGCCAACCTACTCGGCCGCCTCGGCGCGGCGGCCCTCGAGCGGCAGGCCGAGCTCCGCCCACAGCTCCGACAACGCCGCCACCAGCCGCTCGATGTCGGCGTCGGCGTGCTGCGGCGTCGGCGTCAGCCGCAGGCGCTCGGTGCAGCGCGGGACGGTCGGGTAGTTGATCGGCTGCACGTAGATGGCGAACCGGTCGAGCAGCGCGTCGGTGATGCGCTTGGTCAGCACGGGATCGCCGACCAGCACCGGCACGATGTGGCTCGGGTTGTCCATGACGGGCAGCCCCGCCGCCGCCAGCCTCGCTTTGAGTGCCCGCGCGCGCTCCTGGTGGCGCTCGCGCTCGGCGCCGCTCGCCTTCAGATGGCGGATGCTCGCCACCGCGCCCGCGGCAATGGCCGGCGCCAGCGACGTCGTGAAGATGAAGCCCGGCGCGTACGAGCGGATGGCATCGCAGATGTCGGCCTTGGCGGCGATGTAACCGCCCATGATGCCGAAGCCCTTGGCCAGCGTGCCGTTGATGATGTCGACCCGGTGCATGACGCGGTCGCGCTCGGCGAGCCCGCCGCCGTGGGGCCCATAGAGACCGACGGCATGCACCTCGTCGAGGTAGGTCAGCGCGCCATGCTTCTCCGCGAGGTCGCAGATGGCCCCGATCGGTGCCATGCGGCCATCCATGGAGTAGACCGACTCGAAGGCGATGACCTTCGCCCGGCCCGGGTCCACCGCGCTCAGCTTGGCCTCGAGGTCGGCGAGGTCGTTGTTGCGCCAGATCACCTTGGGCCCGCCGCCGTTGCGGATGCCGGCGATCATGGAGGCGTGGTTCTTCTCGTCGGAGAAGATGATCGAGCCGGGGAGCAGCTTCTGCAGCGTGGCAAGCGTGGTGTCGTTGGCGACGTAGGCCGAGGTGAACAGCAGCGCCGCCTCCTTGCCGTGCAGGTCGGCAAGCTCGGCCTCGAGGTCGATGTGGTAGTGCGTGGTGCCGGAGATGTTGCGCGTCCCGCCCGAGCCCGCGCCCGCCGCGTCGAGCGCCTCGTGCATGGCCGCCAGCACGACCGGATGCTGGCCCATGCCCAGGTAGTCGTTGGAGCACCACACCGTGATCGGCCGCATGCCGCCTCCCGCATGGTGCCGCGCCGCCGGAAACCGGCCGCGGTCGCGCTGGATGTCCGCGAACACGCGGTAACGCCCCTCGTCCCGCAACGCCTGCAGCGCCTTGGCGAATGCCCGTCCGTAATCCATGAGATCAGAACCCCATGCGCCCGAAATACAGCCAGTGACCGCCCCGGGCCGCCTGCCGCCGCTACCCTAGAGCCATTCTAGACGAGCAGCGTGGCCTTGGAAGCCCCCGCGCTTTGTCGCACAGGGGCGGTTCACCCAATGTTGACTACGATCAATCGTGCCGGCGTGGATCAACCGAACGATGTAGCCGCCACAAACGATCCCGTGATCGGCGCGCGACTACTTCCCGGTCGCGAGGACGCGCACGCGCGGCTCGATCCGCGTCCATTCGGACGCCCGCGCCAGCCGCAAATCGTAGTCGGCCTGTAAATTTAGCCACATCTCCGGTGTCGTGCCGAAAAACTTTCCCAGCCGCAGCGCCACCGCCGCCGTAATCGCCGACCGGCCGTGCACGATGTCGTTGATGCGAGCCGGGCTGATGTCGATGTCACGGGCCAAGCGGTTCTGGCTGATCCCGTGCGGCACCATGAACTCCTCCAGCAAAATCTCGCCGGGCGGAATCGGGTCCAATATCTTGGGGCTCTTGGCCATCGGCTTCATTCCTGCTCAGTGATAGTCGACGATCTCGACATCCTCTGCTCCACCGTCCCGCCAGACGAAACACACCCTCCACTGGCTGTTAATGCGGATCGAGTGCTGCCCGAGGCGATCCCCCCTGAGCGCCTCGAGGCGGTTTCCCGGCGGCGATCGAAGATCACCGAGCGCTCCTGCCGTGTGCAACAGCAGCAGCTTGCGCCGCGCCTGTCGCTCTATGGCACGAAACCGGGCAACATCTTGGTTCGCAAACAGACGCGCCGTGGCAGCGTCCTTGAAGGACCGGATCACCTGCCCTCCTTGTCCCAAACCTTTATTCCGTCAAGCGGAATACCTCAAGCGGAATAGCTTCTCGCCCATCAATACGCCGCCGCGAACGCGCCGATGCCGTCCTTGAGGTAGAGGTCGCGGCGGAACTGCACCACGCCGTCCTCCGTCGCCCAGGCCGTGATGTAGACAAAATAGAGCGGCACCGGCTTCTTTAGCTTCACATCGCGGCGCTCGCCGGAATCCTTGATGGCCTTGACGTGCTCGGGCCGCCAGCCCTGCTCGGCCAGCACCCAGGTTGCGAGCTGGTCGATTCCGTGCACGCGCACACAGCCCGAGCTCGCCGCGCGGAAGTTGCGCCCGAAGATCGACTGCGAGGGCGTGTCGTGCATGTAGACGGAGTGCGAGTTGTTGAAGTTGACCTTGACGAAGCCGAGCGGATTGTCGGGCCCCGGCTGCTGGCGATAGGTGAGCCCCTTCGCGGACGCCGCGCTCCAGTTGACCTTGTCGGGGTCGAGCTTCTTGCCGTCGCCCGCGTAGGCGTCGATGTGAAACTTGGTGAGCACGCTCTGGCCGCGCCGCGCCATCTCCTGGCCCTTGGGGATCAGGTCCTTCTCGATCACCGTCGGCGGCAGGTGCCACACCGCGTTGAAGTTGAGCTCGTGGATCGTCGAGTTGAGGATCGGCGTCGGCCTGTCGGGCTTGCCGACGACGCCCGCGTGCCGCGAGACGATGCGATCGCCCTCGACGATCTCGATCTGCGCCGCCGGGATGTTGACGACGATATACCTCTTCGACTTGGGCGCCCCGTTCAGTCGCTCGAGGTTCGTCTTGAGCTGCTTGAGCCGCGCCGCAGCCGGCACGTTGAGCGCCACGATGGTGCGCTTGTCGACGATGCCCGTCGGCGCCAGCCCGTTGGAGGCCTGATAGCGCTTCACCGCCTTCTCGACGTAGAAGTCGAAGCTCTGCGAGCCGCCGGTCTCGCGCAGGTCACCCGACAGGATCAGGCGCTGGCGCAGCAGGGCGACGGCGGGATGCGACATGCCCGACTGCAGGTGGACCTCGGGGATCGGCTGCCAGCCGCCGCCGGCCGCGATCTCGGTGTAGCGCTTGATGGCCGCCTTCATGGCGCCGAGGTTGGCGGGGCTGAGCGTCGGATAGCCCTTGGGCGGCGTCGCCTCCCATTCCTTGATGAACTCGCGATCGGTCGCATCCCCCTGCGAGCCGTAGGCGGCGCCCGGGAACCTCGGCCAGCTGCTGCTGTCGGCGGCCACGGCAGCGCCGGCGGCGAGCATGGATGTGAGCAGCCCGACGGCGACCGCCCCTGCCTGCCCTCCCGTGCGCATCGTCCGCCCTGCCTCGCTGGCCTCGATCCCAGCGTGGGGCATTCCCAGCCCCTTGAGAAGGCGGAAAACTTGCCCTCCTCCGGAGATCGGCGCGAGTGGTGCGGCCTGGACACGTCGTAGGGCGCAATAAGGCGATAGCCGCATTGCGCCGACCAAAGCGGCGCAATGCGCTGCGCTTATTGCGCCCTACTGCGCCGCGTCGAGCACAAGTTGCATCTCCGCCAGGCGCGCGTAGAGCCCACCCTGGCGCAAGAGGTCGGCGTGGCGCCCCTCCTCGACGATACGCCCCTGGTCCATCACCAGGATGCGGCTCGCGCGCTGCACGGTGGCGAGCCGATGCGCGATCACCAGCGTGGTGCGGTCCTTCGTGATCCGCTGCAGGGCCGCCTGCACCGCCCGCTCGCTCTCGGCATCGAGCGCGCTGGTCGCCTCGTCGAGCAGCAGGATCGGCGCGTCGCGCAGGATGGCGCGGGCGAGCGCGATGCGCTGGCGCTGGCCCCCCGACAGGCTGATCCCGCGCTCCCCGAGCCGTGTTGCATAGCCCTGCGGGAGCGCTGCGATGAAGCCCGCCGCCTGGGCCGCCTCCGCCGCGCGCTCCACGTCGCCGTCGCTGGCCTCGGGGCGGCTGTAGCGGATGTTCTCGGCCACCGTCTCGTCGAACAGCGCCACGTCCTGCGGCACCAGCGCGATGCGCGCCCTGAGCGCCGCCGGGTCGACATCGGCGACCGCAATGCCGTCGACGGCGACGACGCCCGACTGCACATCGTAGAAGCGCAGGATCAG
>JBGGME010000062.1:0-26448 GCA_041288195.1 Hyphomicrobiaceae bacterium | reverse complement strand
TCGGCCTCGTAGGTGATGCCGAACCCACCCGAGCCCACCACGCGCAGGATGCGGTAGCCATCGACGATGGCGTTTACCGGTAGGACCAAGCGGCTATCCAAGACACTCCTCCTCCCGACGGAAGCTCGATCCGGTCGACTCTCGGTGCGCTGCACAACAGGCGCTAGCATGCACTATTCGTTAAGCATCGCTGTTCCCCTGGGAACACGGGCGGACATGGGGCGATCGCCCGGCCATCCGATCGGGCAAGATCTGGCATCCGCTGGCGTCATCAATTGGGCGGTCGGAGGGCCATGGAGTGATCGCGCGAATTCGATTATCTATTTGATATATCGACAAAATATTGGCGCCGACGAGTGGCGATCCCGCTTCAGCGCAGGCGCACCGGCAGCGACTTGAGGCCGCGCAGAATGAGCGAGTCGTGCCACTCCGGCTCGAAGGGGTCCGCCAGCCCGATGTCGGGAAACCGCTCGACCGTGTTGCGAAGGGCGATCTGGCCCTCCAGCCGCGCCAGCGGAGCGCCGAGACAGAAGTGGATGCCATGGCCGAACGTGAGGTGCGGATTTGGAGTGCGCCCGAGATCGAGGTCACCGGCATTTGCAAACTGGCGCGGGTCGCGGTTGGCCGCGTTGGTGAAGGCGAAGACGCGCTGACCCTTCGTCAGCGGCCGGCCGCCGAATTCGATGTCGTCCCTGACGACGCGCGCCAGTGCCGTCGTCGGCCCGTCATAGCGGAGCCACTCCTCGATGGCGGTTTCCAAGAGCGACGGATCGCCCTTCAGCCGCTCCCATTGCTCGCGAAAGCGCATGGTGTGGTAGAGGCCGGTGCCGATCAGGTTGGTGGTCGTCTCGTGCCCGGCGAACAGGAGCAGGATGCAGGTGGCGATCACCTCGTCCTCGCTCAAGACCTCGCGCTCCTCGCGGACTGTCACGAGCGTGCTGATGATGTCGTCGCGCGGCTCCACCCTGCGCTCGCGCACGATGCTGCGGAAGAAATCGGCGATGGCCCTGGCGCCGGTCTCGGCGCGCTCGTACTTGCCTGCGGATGCCTGCGCGCTGCCGATGAAGAGCGCGATGTCGTCCGACCACACCTTGACGCGGCGCAGCTCCGCGCGGGGCACTCCCAGCAAGTCCATGATCACCATGGCCGGCAGCGGGTAGGCGAAATCCGCAATCCAATCGACGGCTCCATGCGCGCGGCTCGACTTCTCCATGTCCGCGAACAGCATGTCGATGATCTGCTGGATGTTGGGCCGCAGCACCTCGACCGAGCGCGACGTGAAGGCTTTGTTGAACAGCCGCCGCAGGCGCGTGTGATCGGGCGGGTCGCGAAACACCATCCAGTCGCCGAGATAGGTCAGCAGGTGCGGGAACGTGTTGCGCCGCTCGGGAGGCGCCGCCGCGAAGAACGGCGCCACGCGGTTGGCCGATACTTCCTCGTTGTTGAGCGCAATGCTTTTGACGTGGTCGTAGCGCGTGATGATCCATGCCTTCAGCGACGCCGACCAGTGGACAGGGTCCTCCTCCTGCAGGCGTGCGAACGCGGGAAAGGGGTCGGCATTCGTTCCAGGATCGGAAAAGTCGATCTGCACCACCTGCCATGCTCCAGTCGTTGCGTGTTGGTTGCGGACGGCTCGGCCATGGCCCCTCAGTCGCGAAAGGCCTGGAGGCGGCGCGAGGCCTCCTCGGCGAGGGATTCCACGAGTGCCGCCGCGTTGGTGTCCTTGGCGAGCGCCGCCGACTGTCCCGCAAACAGCGCCGTGACCTCCCGATCTCCAGTTGCTCCGAGCGGTGCGGTCAAGCTCAACTGCGCGGGAAATGCCACGGGCTCGAGCCCCGAGGCGATCAGTTCGTCCGTGAGCTTGTTGCGCATGTAGCGGGCCGGCCGGCCGGTGATCGTGTCGGTGACGACCGTGCAGCTGTCGCTCGCCTCGCGCAAGGCCGCACGGTGGGCGTCCAGCACGTTGGCTTCCTCGCAGCGCAGGAATGCGGTGCCGAGTTGCACGCCGCTCGCGCCCAGCATGATGGCGGCAGCCACCTGGCGTCCGTCGGACACGCCGCCGGCGGCGATCACGGGCACGCGCACGGCATCGACGATCTGCGGCAGCAGCGCGAAAAGGCCGGCCTGCTGGCCCATGTCCACGCCGGTGAAGGTGCCGCGATGGCCTCCGGCCTCGGTGCCCTGGGCGATGATCGCGTCGACGCCGCGCCGTTCCAGTTCCCTCGCCTCGGCCACCGTGGTGGCGCTGCAGATCGTGAAGATCCCGGCCGTCTTGATGGCCTCCATCACCTCGGTCCCGGGCAGGTCGAAATGGAAGCTCACCATCTGCGGCTTGGCGCGCAGGACCATAGCGAGGTGCTCGCGGCTGACCTCGCTTGCCGCGCCGACGGGCTGCGGGACCGCGCCCAGGCCCTTGGCGTTGTAGTGGGGCTGCAGGTGCCTCCGCATCGCCTCGCTCGCCTTGGCCGTGATCTTGGGCTCCGGCCAGAGGGGATAGTTGACGTTCAGGCTGCCGCTGCTCTGCTGCCGAAAACCGGCGATGCGCCGCTCTGCATCCTCGGCCGAGAACCCCCACATGCCCAGACCGCCAAGGCCGCCGGCGTTACTGACGGCAGCGGCCAGAGCGGGGGTGCTGAGCCAGCCCATCGGCGCCTGCAGGATGGGCCACTCGAGATTGAGCCTCTCGGTGAACGCGTTCCTGGACCACATCGCTGTTCCTCCCCGCGGGGCGCCTATCGCCTGGCCGTCACTTACCCGATGGTCGCAGATACCGGGCCGCCAACCAAGGCACCAGGCCCATGGCCACAAGAGCCGCAACCCCGCCCGCGACGCCGGCGCTGAACTCGCTGTCCGCCATCCATGCCGAGAGCAGGGCGAACGTGCCGGCGAACACCGTGCCGTCGAGCAGCGCAAAGCCAATCCGTGCTCAGGCGAACGCCGGGATCACGGTCTCGCCGAAGCGGCGCATGGAGGCCTTGATGCGCTCGTGGTCGAGGTAGCCGAAGCTCATCTGACAGAGGAGATGGCCGACGCCGGCCTGGCGCAGCTCCGCCACCTGCTCGGCCACGTCGCGCGCGGTTCCGATCAAGGTGCCGGAGCGCAAGGCGAACCGTATGCCGTCCTCGTCGGAGTGGCTGGGGTCGGTCCAGGGATTGAGCAGGGCAGGGTCCACGCGGAAGTCTGCGGGGTTCAGGTCGTGACGCGCGTGGTTCATGTGCTGGCGCGTCTTCACGAGCGCGGCCACAAGCTCGTCCTCGGCGGCGGCACGGCTCTCGCCCACGTAGACCCAACGCCAGATCGCCGCGTCCCGCAGCAGGCGCTTCTGCGCCGCGTCGTCCAATCCGCTGGCGCCGAGGCCCTGGGCGTACTCGCCCAGCCGCACGCCGATCTGCGCCAGCGGCAGGCGCACGGTGAGGATGGGTACGCCCTTCTCTCCGCACAGACGGAAGGAGGCGGCCGACGCCACGCTGTGCCAGATCGGCGGGTGCGGCCGCTGCACGGGAACTGGCCGCAGCTCCGGCAGGCTTGCCGTGAAGTATTTGCCCTTGTGGTCGAGCGGCGTCGCCGTCCAGGCCTTGGTCATCACGTCGAGGGCCTCGGCCATCCGCTCGCGGGAGTCGTCGCTGCGGAGGCCGTAGCCGATGAACTCGTACTCGTTGAAGATCGAGCCGCGGCCGACGCCGATGTCGAGGCGCCCGCGGGTGAGATTGTCGAGAAGGGACAGCTGCGTTGCGAGCCGCACGGGCTGCCGCAGCGCCATCTGGATGACGGCAAAACCGATGCGGATGCGCTCGGTGCGCATGGCGAGCGCGGCGGCGAACGGAATGGGGTCCGCGTAGACGCTCTCGCCCGTGAAGTTGTGCTCGGTGAGCCAGACCCCGTGAAAGCCCGTCGCCTCGGCAAACGTGGCCTGCTCGAGCTGCTCGAAGATCGCGCGTGTATCGTCCTGCGGCGAGGGCGAGTGTGCGAGCGTCAGCCAGCCGAATCTCATGAGACAGCTCCGCCGGCTTCGGGCGAGAAGAACCGGTTCGCCGGCCGCGGCAGGCCGAGGTTCTCGCGCAGCGTCTTGCCTTCGTACTCCCTGCGGAAGATGCCGCGCCTCTGCAACTCCGGCACGACCCGGTCGACGAAGTCGTCGAGGCCTTCAGGGAGATAGGGAAACATCACGTTGAAGCCGTCGCTGGCTTCGCTCGCCAGCCACTCCTCCATCTGGTCGGCGATGGTGGCGGGCGTGCCGACGAAGGCGAGGCCGCCGTAGCCGCCGAGGCGAAGGGCGAGCTGGCGCACGGTCAGGTTCTCCCGCCGCGCCAGATCGATCACCCGTTCGCGCCCGCTCTTGCTGGCGTTGGTCTCAGGAATCTCGGGCAGCGGCCCGTCGGGATCGAATTTGGAGGCGTCATGGCCGAGCGCGATGGAGAGCGAGGAGATGGCGTTGGCGTAGTGCACGCGGGCGTCGACACGGGCCCGCTTCTCACGTGCCTCCTCCACGGTATCGCCCACCACGACGAGGGCGCCGGGCAGGATCTTCATGTGCTCGGGATCGCGCCCGACCTTCTTCATCCGGCCCTTGACGTCGGCATAGAAGCGCTGGGCGTTCGCAATATGCGAGCCGGCGGCGAATACCATCTCGGCCGTCTCTGCCGCGAGCTGGCGGCCGGCATCGGAAGCGCCGGCCTGGACGATGACCGGCCAACCCTGCGGGGGCCGCGCGATGTTGAGCGGACCGCGCACCGAGAAGTATTTCCCCTTGTGGTCCAGCACGTGCATCCGGTCGGGGTCGAAGTAGATCCCGCTGTCGACATCGCGCACGAAGGCGTCGTCGGCGAAGCTGTCCCACAGCCCGGTCACCACGTCGTAGAACTCGCGGGCTCGGGCGTAGCGCTCGCCATGCTCCATGTGCTCTTCCAGCCCGAAGTTCAGGGCGGCGTCCGGATTGGAGGTGGTGACGATGTTCCAGCCCGCGCGTCCGCCGCTGATGTGATCGAGCGAGGCGAACCTGCGGGCGATGTGATAGGGCGTATCGAACGTGGTGGAGCCGGTGGCGATGAGACCGATGTGGTCGGTCGCTGTCGCCAACGCGGACAGGAGGGTAAACGGCTCGAACGACGTTACCGTGTGGCTGCGCTTCAGCGCCTCGATCGGCATGTTGAGAACGGCCAGGTGATCGGCCATGAAGAACGCGTCGAACATTCCGCGCTCCAGCGTCTGGGCAAAGCGCTTGAGGTGCTGGAAGTTGAAATTTGCGTCCGGGTATGCCCCGGGGTAGCGCCACGCGCCCGTATGGATGCTGACGGGCCGCATGAAGGCCCCCAGGCGAAGTTGTCGTGATGTGCTCATCGCCAGCTCTCCGGGCGCGGCAGATCAGGTGGGGCCGACGCGGATGTCGAGCCAGCCGAAGTCGGTGGTTCGCGAGCGGTCGCCGGGGCGCAGCAGCACCGAGGTGGTCGCAGACTCGATCACTGCCGGTCCCTCGATCGCCTGACCGGATGCAAGCGCATCGAACTCATAGATCGGCACCTCATGCCATCCTCCGAGGTAGATTCGGCGCCGGCGCGCAGGTGTTGCCGGCGACCGGACCGGCAACGCGGGCTCCTGCGGCAGGGCCGGCAGCTCACCGATCACCGTCACACGAGCATTGACGAGAACGGCTTCCTGGTCCCTGAGGCTGTAAGTATAGAGGTCCTCGTGCCGGGCGTGGAAAGCGTCTGCCATTCGTTGCAGCAAATCCGGCGCCGCGAAATCAATGCCGTCGAGCGGGACACCAACCTCGAACACCTGCTCGCCGTAGCGCATGTCGGCGGACGGGCGCACGCGCACGGGACCCGAGAACGACGCAGACTCGAGCCGCTGCCGGCCGTCGGCTTCCATCTCGCGGTAGGCTTCGCGTATCGCCGCCGCGTCGAGCCGGCTGGCGTCGCCGATATGCGTGCGCGCAACCTCGCAGCGCAGGTTCGAGGCGAGCATGCCCCATGCCGACAGAACCGCGGACAGCCGGGGGACGATGACGCGCTCCAGATCGAGCTGGCGCGCGACGTCCGTGACGTGCAGCGCGGCGGCGCCGCCGAACGAGAGGATGGCGAAGCGCCGCGGATCGACGCCGCGGCGCACCGATACCAGCCGGATGCCTTCGGCCATATGCGTATTGATCACGCGGTAGATGCCCTCGGCCGCGGCCATGCGGTCGACGCCGAGCTTCTTGGCGATCCGATCCACGGCGCCCTCTGCGGCTTTGCGGTCGAGGCGCGCCCGGCCGCCGAGGAAGTTGTCGGGATCGAGGAAGCCGAGCACGAGGTTGGCGTCGGTTACGGTGGCTTCAGTGCCGCCTCGACCATAGCAGGCGGGCCCTGGCTGTGCGCCCGCGCTCTCGGGCCCCACATGCAGCAGGCCGCTGTGGTCGACGCTGGCAACCGAGCCGCCGCCCGCGCCGATGCTGGCAATATCCAGGCTTTGCAGGGCCACGCGCTGGCCGCCGATGCGCCGGTCAGAAGCGATCGCCGCCTCGCCGCCGACCACGAGGGAGATGTCCGTGGAGGTGCCGCCCATGTCGAACGGGATGAGGTCGCCGTGGCCCAGCAGCCGCGCCGCGTACTGGCTGCCGGCGACGCCGCCGGCGGGGCCCGAGAGCACGCCGCCCGCTGCCAGCCGGACGGCCTCGCCGATGGTTGCGACGCCCCCATGCGACTGGATGATGAGGACCGGGGCGGTGAGCCCCGCCTCGCGCAGCCGTCCCTCGAGGCGGGTGAGGTAACGCTCGACCGCCGGGCCGACGTAGGCGTTGACCACGGTGGTGCAGAGGCGGTCGTACTCCTTGATCTGCGGCAGCACGACGGCCGAGAGCGCGACGTAGACGCCGGGCATGGCGGCGCGCACGACCTCCGCCGTTGCACGCTCGTGGCTGCCGTCGCGCCAGCTGTGCAGGTAGCAGATGGCGACGGCCTCCACGCCCTGCTGCTTCAGGGTGGCGATGGCCGTCTCGAGCGAGCCGCGGTCGAGCGCGATTTCGACCCTGCCGTCCGGCCGGATGCGCTCGCGTACGCCGAGCCGGCGCTCGCGCGGGACCAACTGTACGGGCGGCGGCTGGCGCAGATTGTAGCGGTCGTCCTTGAGCCCCTCGCGCATCTCGATGATGTCGCGGTGTCCCTCGGTTGTCAGGAGACCAACCCTCGCGCCCTTGTGCTCGAGCAGCGCGTTGGTCGCGACCGTCGTGCCGTGCACGATGCGCTCCGTGCGCGCGAGCATGGCTTTGCGATCGAGCCCGAGCGTCTCGGCCAGCCGGCCGAGGCCGTCCATGACGCCCAGCGACTGGTCGCCCGGCGTGGAGGGCACTTTGGCGATCGTCACTCCGCCCTGCGCGTCGACGCAGACGAGGTCCGTGAACGTGCCCCCGACATCGATACCGATCCGCAGCACGTCAGCGCCCCTCGTCCGAGACGAAACCGAGCGTCCTGTCCCCGGCGCGCTCCTCCGTCGTCCTCTGCTTCGGCTCACCCCAGCCGCCGCCCCCGCCCGAATGCGCGTGCAGCACGTCGCCGGGTCTCAGCACGATGCCGGTCTCCTTGGTCTTCACCTCTCGGTCCGGGCGGCCTGCCGATTGCAGCCAGTAGTGATGCGGCTTGCCGTCCTCGCCACCGACGAGGCCGCAAGCGCCGTATTTGACGCCGTCGCCGGCGGTATTGCCGACGGCGGGCTCGTCGGTCTCGATCACGAGCTCGAGCTCGCCGCCGGGGCCGCCGCGGTAGCGGCCATCGCCGCCGCTGTCGGGGCGAAACTCGTGGCGGCGGAAATGCAGCGGAAAGCGTACCTCCTGCACCTCGATGCTGCCGAACTTGATGCCCCCCGCCGCCTGCCACTCGCCGGCCCCCGGCCACCCGTCGCCCGCCGAGGAGCCGCCGCCCCCGGGGCGCGCCTGGAACAGGTGCCAGATGAAAGGCTTCTCGGTGCGCGGGTCGACGCCCTGCACGGCCATGCGGAAGCGCCGGCCCCAGCCGGCCATGGCCCGCTCGGGGCATGCGGGTGCGAGCGCGCGGATGATGGCCTCGATGATCTCCTGCCCGCAGTGGTTGGTGCACAATGTCACCGGCGCGCCGGGCTTCGGCCAGACGACGGTGCCCTCCTTGAGCTTCAGCTTCAGCGGGCGGAACGCGCCGTCGTTCTTGGGGATCTCGGGATCGATGAGATAGGCAAGCGCCACCACCGCCGCGGAGTGGGTGTTGGCGTAGGACGAGTTGATGAAGCCCTTCACCTGAGGGTGGCTGTCGGTCAGATCGATGTCGAGATCGCTGCCCTGCTTGGTGACGCGCGCGCGGATATGAATGTCGCGGGCGCCGTGGCCGTCGTCGTCGAGGAATGCCTCGCCCACGTAGACCCCATCCTTCCAGCCGGCGACGATCGCCCGCACCTGCCGCTCCGCGCCATCGAGCACGGCGGCGACGGCGGCATGGGTCGTTTCGGAACCGAACTCGGCAAGCAGCTGCCCCAGCCGCCGCTCGCCGACGCGCGCCGAGCCGATCATGGCTGCGAGGTCGCCGCGGAAGTCGCGGGGATGGCGCACGTTGAGGACGATCATCTCGTAGACGTCCTCGCGCCGCTGGCCCTGCTCGTAGAGCATCAATGGCGGGATGCGGATGCCTTCCTGGAAGATCTCGGTGGCGCTGGCGTTGTAGGCCCCGTGGGTGGCGCCGCCGATGTCGCTCTGGTGCGAGCGGTTGATGGCCCAGAACGCCATCCGGTCGCCGTCGAACACGGGGACGAACACCGTCAGATCGGGCAGGTGGTTGCCGCCGCGATAGGGGTCGTTGAGCAGGTAGACGTCGCCGGGGCGTATCCGGCCCTTGAAGAACTCGTGCACGGACCTGGCCGCGAACGGCAGGGCGCCGACGTGAATGGGGACGTGCTCGGCCTGGGCGATCAGCCGCCCGTCTGGGTCGCACAGCGCAGTCGAGAAGTCGCGGCTCGAGTTCAGGATCTGCGAGTAGGAGGTGCGCAGCATGGCCTCGCCCATCTCCTCGACGATGGCGCGAAGGCGATGCTGGACCACGGACACTGTGATCGGATCGACGGCATGGCTCATGTCGAAGTACGTCCCAGGGAGAGGGGAGTTCGGCGGGAAAGGCGAGAATGCCTTGAGCTTCTTGGCTCGGTCAACGCATCCGGCGACTTGGCCGCTACGCGTCAGCCGAGGGGCATCAAGGGCCGGCGCAAGGCGCAGAACTCATCGACGGCCGCGACCAGGCGGTCGCACTCGGCTTCCCCGACCGGCAAGCTCATCGCGATCATGCCGCGTCGGGCAATGTAGACGCCTGCGGCCAGCAGATCGAAGAAATAGAGCTCGCGCAGGGCCTCCTCCCTCGGCGTGGCGGCATATGGGCGCTCGATCGGGCCCTTGCGGAAATGCGGCTGCATCATGCTGCCGAGGCCGGTGAACTGCATCTCGACGCCGCGTTCGCGGCAGACGGCATTCAGCCGCTCGCGCAGCCTCTCGCCGCGTGCAAACAGGGCGTCGGCCGCGGCCGCGTCGAAGATCTCGCCCATGGCCACCAGCCCGCCGGCCATCGACATGACATTGTTGTTGAAGGTGCCCGAGTGAATGAGTGAGCCGGGGCGGTGGCCGTCGAACAGGTCCATCACGTCGCCGCGGCCGCCGAAGGCGCCAAAGCTCATGCCTCCGGCGACATACTTGCCGAGCGTGGTGAGGTCCGGCGTCACGCCGTGCAGCTTCTGCAAACCTCCCGCTGAGTGCCGGCTGGTCATTACCTCGTCGAACACGAGGAGGATGCCGGCCTCGCGCGTTGCGGCGCGCAGCGCGGCGAGGAAGGTCGGCGCCGCGGGAATGCAGCCGCCCGAGCCCATCATCGGCTCCAGGATGACGGCGCCGATGTCGCCGGCGTTGGAGCGAAGGAGCTCCGCCGTCTGTTGCGCGTCGTTGTAGTCGGCGAGGGTGACAGGGATCGGCGAATTGACCGGACTGCCGCCGCCGACGAACGTCAGCAGGCCGCCGTGGTAGCCGCCCTTGAACGCCAGGATGCCGGCGCGGCCCGTGAAGGCGCGCGCCGCGCCTAGCGCCATCATGTTGGCCTCGGTGCCGCTGTTGGTGAAACGTACGCGCTCGAGGGAGGGAAAGCGCGCGCACAGGAGGGCAGCGAGCTGGCCCTCCCGCTCTCCGACGGAGGCGAGATTGAGGCCCCGATCGATGGCGGCGTGCAAGGCGGCCTGGATGCGCGGCTCGGAGTGGCCGAACAGGCCCGCCGTGTACTCGCCACAGAAGTCGACGTAGCGCTGCCCGTCCACGTCCTCGAGGAAGCAGCCCTCGCCCCGCGCCATGGCTGTCGGGAACGGCGTATAGAACAGCACCGAGCGCGTGTTGCCGCCGGGCAGGACGGCACGTGCGCGCTGGTGGATGCGGGCGCTCTCGGGCCGTGCGGCCGCGTACCGCTCTCTGGCATCGGCCAGAGCCGCTTCGAGACTGCTGTTTCTCCCGGAGTCCGACACGTCAGGCCGCCTTTGCCCCGAGCACCTCGCGAATGCCGGCAACGATGCGCTTGCGGTCCGGGAACACATGATCTTCCAGCACGGGGCTGTAGGGGATCGGGACGTTCAGCGCACACACGCGCTTCACGGGCGCCTTGAGCTTCCCAAACGTCGCAGCATCCTCCGTCACGACAGCCGCGACCTCCGCCGAGAAGCCGGCGGTCGGGCCGGCCTCGTCGGCGATGACGAGCTTGCCCGTCTTCTGCACCGATGCCCTGATTGCAGCATGGTCGAGCGGGACGAGCGTACGAGGGTCGACGACCTCGACGGAGATCCCCTCCTTTGCAAGCTCCTCGGCCGCGGCCAACGCCTCGTGCACGAGCCAGGCGACGGCAACGACCGTGACGTCGCTACCCGTGCGCTTGATGTCGGCGACACCGAACGGGATCGCGTAGTCGCCGTCGGGCACGAGGCCCTTGGTGGTGAGCAGCCGGTTCGACTCGAAGGAGATGACGGGGTTGTTGTCGCGGATCGCCGTCTTGAGCAGGCCCTTGAGGTCGGCGGGCGTCGAGGGCAGGAACATCTTCAGCCCCGACAGATTCATGAACATCGAGTACGGGCACTGGCAATGCTGTGCCGCCAGCCGCGTGCCGCCGCCGACGTTGGCGCGGTAGAGGATCGGGAAGGTCCTCTGCCCCCCGAACATGTAGTGGATCTTGGCCGCCTGATTGACGATCTGGTCCATGGCGACGAACGAGAACGTCACCTGCCGCCAGTCCATGATCGGCCGATAGCCCGAGCCTGCCGCGCCGATGGCGATGCCGGTCAGCGCCCCTTCGGCGATCGGGGTGGCCTTGACCCGCTTGTCGCCGAACTCCTTCGTCAGCGGCACGATCGGATCGGTCGACATGTAGAAGATGCGGGGGTCCTTGCGCATCTCCTCGGCGACGGCCTCGACGCCGGCCTGGGCGTAGGTGAGCTCTCGCATGGCCAACTCCTTTACGCCGCGTACATGTCCTCGAGCGCCTGCTCCGGCTTCGGGAATGGGCTCGCCTCGGCGAACGCGACGGCGGACTCGATGCTGGCGCGCACTTCCCTGCCCATCGCCTGCCATTCGACGTCGGTCATGGCGCCCTGGGCCTTGAGCTGTCCGAGCAGCCGGGCGATGGGGTCCTTCTGCTTCCAGGCTTCGATCTCATCCTGGGTGCGGAAATCAGGCTGGCCGATGCGCTCGGTGTGGGCGCGCCAGCGGTAGGTCTTGCACTCGATCAGCGTCGGTCCCTCGCCAGCCCTGGCGCGCTCGATGGCGCGAGCGGCGGCCTGATAGACGGCAAATATGTCGTTGCCGTCGACCACGATGCCGGGAATCCCGTAGCCGGCGGCGCGCCCGGCCACGTCCGGCATGGCATGCGTCTCGGCTGCCGCGGTCTGCGCCGCATACATGTTGTTCTCGCAGATGTAGAGCATCGGCAGCTTCCAGGTCGCCGCGATGTTGAGGCACTCGTGGAACGGCCCCGCATTGGAGGCGCCGTCCCCGAAGAAGGAGACCGCGACCCGGCCCTTGCCGTCCATCTGTGCCGCAAGGCCCGCACCGGTGACGATCGCGATGCCGCCGGCGACGATGCCGTTGGCACCGAGCATGCCGATGTCGAAATCGGCGATGTGCATGGATCCGCCCTTGCCCTTGCAGTAGCCGGTTTCGCGGCCGTAGAGCTCGGCCATCATGCGCTTGAGGTCGGCGCCCTTGGCGATGCAGTGGCCGTGCCCCCGATGCGTGGAGATGATCTGGTCGCCGGCCTCGAGCGCCGCACACACACCCACGGCGACGGCCTCCTCGCCGATGTAGCAGTGCACGACGCCGTAGATCTTGCCGGCGTGGTAGTCAGCGGAGGCGCGCTCCTCGAAAGAGCGGATGGTGAGCATCTGGCGCAGCATCTGGCGCTGCTGGTCGGGCGAGACGTTCAAGAGGATGCTCCCTGTCGGACGGACGGCATGATCATGGTGGGCGAGAGCGCGCCCGTTGGCAACAGGCTCCGCCGCATGGCATCCGCTCTTGCTGCGCGTGACATCGAGGCCAGGGCAGGGGCTGTATCCGCATGGTCACCGCGCTTTCGCGCCGCCTTGCCCGCATCTACAGGAACGTAATGGTTTTGGGTTCAGGTGCCCGCGGATCCACGATGCCCCTTGTCGAGCGCGGCATCGGCGGCCTCCGCCGCCGGCTGGAAGGCCAGGACCGGCGAGCTCGCAGTTCGAGCAAGCCGTGTCAGGAACGGTCCGAATGTCCGAGCGAGCGGTCGGGTGCAATGCGATCGCGGACAAGCTGCTTGATCTCTTTGACCTCGGGAAAACGCCCGTGCTCCTTGCGCGACCAGATGACGTCGCCGTCGAGCCGCACCTCGAAGACGCCTCCTGTTGCGTCGGGCGTGAGGATGACCGACCCGAGCTCCTCCGCGAACGTCCCCAACAGCTCCTGCGCCATCCAGCCGGCGCGCAGGCCCCAGCCGCACAGGCGGCAGTATGTGATCTCGACCGCGGGCGCAGCAGGCATCACAACTCCGTTGGAGGATGAGATTGGGCAACCCGCGAGCCCGGGTCTCGGAGTCAGCGGCCTCAGTTGGCGCCCTCGAGCAGGCGGCGCGAGATGACGTGGGCCTGGATCTCGGCGGCGCCTTCGAAGATGTTGAGGATGCGGGCGTCGCACAGCACGCGGCTGACGGGATACTCGAGCGCAAAGCCGTTGCCGCCGTGGATCTGCAGGGCGTTGTCGGCATTGGCCCAGGCGATGCGGGCGGCGAGCAGCTTGGCCATGCCGGCCTCCAGGTCGCAGCGGCGGCCCTCGTCCTTCTCGCGGGCGGCGAAGTAAGTGAGCTGGCGCGCGATCATGGTCTCGACCGCCATCATGACGATCTTGTTGGCGACGCGCGGGAAGGAATAGATCGGCTTGCCGAACTGGTTGCGCTCCAACGCGTACTTGAGGGCGAGGTCCATGGCCGACTGCGCCACGCCGATGGCGCGCGCCGCGGTCTGGATGCGGGCCGCCTCGAACGTCGTCATGAGCTGCTTGAAGCCCTGGCCCTCGACGCCGCCGAGCAGCTGCGCCGCCGGCACCTCGAAGCCGTCGAAGGAGATGTCGAACTCCTTCATGCCGCGATAGCCTAGCACCTCGATCTCGCCGCCGGTCATGCCCTCGGCCGGGAACGGGTTGGCGTCGTCGCCGCGCGGCTTCTCGGCGAGCAGCATCGACAGGCCGCGGTAGCCGGGCTGGTTGGCGTCGGTGCGCACCAGCAGCGTCATCAGGTCGGCGCGCACGGGATGGGTGATCCAGGTCTTCTGGCCAGTCACCTTGTAGACCTCGCCCTCCTTCACCGCGCGGGTCTTGAGCGAGGCGAGGTCGGAGCCGGTGTTGGGCTCGGTGAATACGGCCGTTGGCAACAGCTCGCCCGAGGCGATCCTGGGCAGGTACTTCTTCTGCTGTGCCTCGGTGCCGCCGCCCAGGATCAGCTCGGCGGCGATCTCCGAGCGCGTGCCGAGCGAGCCCACCCCGATGTAGCCGCGCGAGAGCTCCTCGGAGACGAGGCACATGGCTTCCTTGCCTAACCCCAAGCCGCCGTGCGCCTCGGGCAGCGTCAAGCCGAACACGCCGAGCTCGCCGAGCTTGGCGATCAGCTCCTGCGGGATGTACTCGTTCTGGAGATGCCACTCGTGTGCATGCGGCAGCACCTCGGCTTCGGCGAAGCGGCGCATCTGCTCGCGCATTTCCGACAGCGTCTCGTCGAGGCCGGTGTCGCCGAAGGTGGTGACGGCGGGCTGCGCCGCGATCAGGCTCGCGAGCTTCGATTTGAGGCCGTCGGCGGTGCCGGCGTCGATCAGGTCGCCGACCTCGCCCTCGAAGCGCGCGAGCTCGCTGCGCGGCACGCCGAGGGCGGTGAGCCGCACCGTCTCGTTCTGGCTCATGGGGATGCCGCCGGTGATCTGTGCGAGGTATTCGCCGAAGGCGGCGGCGAGGATCAGCCGCTCCATATCGCCGAGCCGTCCCGCGGACTCCAGGCGCCGCGCCCAGCCCAGCATCTGGCGCAGCGACTCCACGTAGGTGGCGAGCCAAGCGAGCCCATGCGCCGAGGCCTGCGCGGCATCGATGCCGCCCGCCGCCTCCACCGCCTTGCGCACGCCGGCGCGAGCCAGATGCAGCAATCGCTCCGCCGCCGCGACCGCTTCCTGGCAGCGATCGAAGCTCGGCTGGCTGCTCTTTTCCATAGTGCGGCTGGCGCTGGCGGCGGCGGTCATGGCCTCGCGATCCCTCTGCTGGCAATGTCTTGCTGCACTGCACAATACCGCCGCCAGCGGGCTGCGCAATCGCTAGTTTGTGGGATGTTTGTGCTGTCCGGCCATGCGCCCCCGCCGGTCGACTTTCAGTGCAGTCCATCGCAGGCTGCAGCAACACGACACGCCCCGAGGGAACGCGCCATGGCTGCAGCCAACTATCTGCCCGATGTCCTGGAGACCACGGAGGCCGAGCGCCTCGCCACCGGCTTCATCTTCACGGAAGGGCCGCTGTGGCATCCCGAGGGCTACTGGTATTTCGTCGACATCCGCCAGAACAAGCTGCTGCGCATGATGCCCGGCAAGGCGCCGGAGGTGGTGCGGGACAACACCCTCGGCGGCAACGGCACGACTTTCGACCTGCAGGGGCGATTGATCCTGTGTGAAGGCGACGGCCGCATCGTCACGCGCATGGGCGCCGACGGCAAGGTCGAGACGCTGGCCGAGCGCTACCAGGGCGGCCGCTTCAGTCGCCCCAATGACGTCATCTGCCACTCGAGCGGCACCCTCTACTTCACCGATCCCGACAAGCGCCGCCCCTATCACGAGCGTGAGATTCCCGGGCGCGAGGGCGAGAGCAACCTGTGGGATGGCGCCGGCGTCTATCGCCTGGCGGCGGACGGCGCGGTGAGCCAGCTTGCCCTGTGCGAGTACCCGAACGGCCTTGCGCTGTCGCCGGACGAGCGCACGATGTACGTCGCCAACACGCGCTCCTCCATGTACATCCACGCCATCGAGCTCGATGCCGCGGGCCGCATGGTGGGGCGCAGCATCTTCGCCGACATGAACGAGAACGTGGGGCCGGGCCTCCCCGACGGCCTCAAGGTCGATGCCATCGGCTGCGTCTATTGCACCGGCCCCGGCGGCATCTGGGTGTTTGCGCCGGACGGGAAGCGCGTCGGCATCATCAAGTGGCCGGAGCAGGCCGTGAACTTCGCCTTCGGCGGCCCCGACCTGCGCACCATGCTGTGCTGCGCGCACACCTCGGTCTACACGCTGCGCATGAAGGTCCCGGGCAACCCGCATCCCTGGTATTTGCGTTCCCGGCCGGAGCGCGAACGCGCGTAGAGCCGGGATCTAGCCGGCCATTGAAGGGGGAAGGTCCCGGCTCGCCGCGCCAGAGGCGCGGCGTCCGGGAATGCAGCGTCAGGCAAAGAGGCCGCCCATCGGCTTGACGTCGGCGCTGCCCGGGAACACGGCGCTGGCGAGCGCCGCATCCTCCACCCGCACGTGGTCCTTGAGGACGCCCTTGAGGACGGCGCGCAGGTCGGTCGTGGGCTTGAGGTCGCGACCCTCGTGCAGGTTGTGTGGCTTGAGGCCCGGCCAGTCGGCGATGACGCGGCCGCCCTTCAAGGCGCCGCCGATCAGCAGCGCGGTCGTGGCCGTGCCGTGGTCGGTGCCCTCGTTGCCGTTGAGACGTGCGGTGCGTCCGAACTCGGTGACGATCGCCACCACCGTCTCGCGCCAGGCGCTGCCCATGTTGGTCTCGATGGCGGCAACGGCGCCGTCGAGCGCGCCGAGCAACTGGCCGAGCTGGCCGCCCACGGCGCCCTCGTTGATGTGCGTGTCCCAGCCGACAAAGCCGACCGCGCCGACGCGCGGGCCGTCCGGCCGCGCCAAATACTTCGCCGCGGTGCCGGCCGCGTCAGCGAAATAGGCGCGCACGCCGGCAATCCCGCCGGGTTGCGGGCCCTGCTGTGGCCCCGTGTCCATGCCGCCGGCGCGCGCCGCTTGCATCAGGCCGCGCCGCGCCTCGAGCGCACGCGCGAGTGCTGGGTCGGTATGTGAGTAGAGGTCGAGGAGGCGCATGATGGTGTCGTCGCTCGCCGGCAGCAGCCGTTGCGGCACCCACGACAGCACGGGCGCCGACCCGCGCACCACCAGCGGCGTCACCGGTCCGACGGCGAAGGCCTTCGCGCCCTTCGGATCGACGCGACCGCCGGCCTCGATGGCGCCGAGCGCGCGGTTGAGCCAGCCCGTCTCGCTGGAGCCCGGCTTCGGCAGTCCGTTCTCGAGCATGTCCTGGCCGTCGAAATGGGAGCGCTCGCGATAGGGCGTTGCGGCGGCGTGCACGATGGTGGCCTGTCCGGCCTTGTAGAGCCGGTGCAGCGTCGGCATGGCCGGATTGAGCGCGAAGAAGGCGTCGAGCGGCAGGCCCGGCGACTTGCCGTCGAGCAGGAGAGCCTTGTCGCCGCGCAAGGCCACCCAGTCCGGATCGCCGACGGGGGCCACCATCGCGAGCCCGTCGAGCGCGCCGCGCAGCACGATCACGAGCATGCGCGGATCGCGGCCCTCGGCGCGGGCGATCCTGGGCACATGCGCCCAGGCGAAGAGCACACCCGAGCCCAGCAGCAGCTCGCGGCGTGTCGGGGCGTGGAGGCGAACGGCCATGACAACTACCTCCGCTGAAATTCGGGTGACATGAACAGGAGTGCCAGCGCCTGCTGGCGGCTCTCGGCGCGCACGATGGCGCTGCGCGTCTCGGCGCTCGCGAGTGCGCCCAGCGAATGCTCCAGGATGGCCTGGGGGTCGGCCCGGCCGGCGATGCGCTCGGCGAAGTTGTTGGCGACATCGAGGCGCTGGCCGAGGCCGTCGATCCAGGCTGCGGCGACGTCGGGATGACCCTTGGGCGACGGCGGGCGCCACAGAGGCTCGCCGAGTAGCGCCTGGCCGCCGGTGAATCGCGCGGGGTCGGCGGTCGTAGCGACCGCGCGCACCATCGCCATCACCCATTCGCCCGGGCGCTTGAGCTTGATGCGTGGCGCGGCCCACGCCTCCGGCGCCGCGACCAGAGCGCGGGACACCTCCTTGAGGTCGCCGTCGGTGTCCGTGAAGGTTCGCGCCAGGCGCTCGACCAGAGCCGGCGGCGGCTCGTCGGCCACGAAATGGCGCGCGAGCTTGGTGGCGACGTGTTTTGCAGTGGCGGGATGTCGGGCGAGGTCGCGCAGCACCGCACGGCCCTGCTCCGCGCTCTCGTCGGCGTAGACCTTGCCGAGCACGGTCTGCGGTCCCGGCTCGTGCAGCCGCCGATTGAAGACGAACTCGCCGCCGTGCTCGGGATTGTCGAGGACGGGCAGGAAGGTCCAGCCCGTGAGCACCTTGGCGAAAGCGACCACATCGTCCTGGGTGTAGCCGCCCGCCACGCCCAGCGTGTGCAGCTCGAGGATTTCGCGCGCCAGGTTCTCGTTGAGGCCGCGGTTGCGGTTGATGCCGGCGGTCGAGTTGGGTCCGATCGAGCCCGCGTTGTCGAGATAGAACAGCATCGCCGGATGGCTCTCGACGGCGAGCAGCATGGTGCCGAAGCGGCCCAGCGCGTTGGGGCGGATCGCCTCGCGCTCGTAGCCGCCGGCCATGCTCTGGATCTTGTTGGCGGAGATGCAGAAGTGGTTCGACCAGAACCACACCAGACGCTCCGTGAAACCGATCTCGGCGGCGAGCGCAGCGTCGATGCGCGCCCTCACCTCCTTGAGGAAGATGTCGCGGCCGACCGTCGGCTGAGGCGGCTCGGGCGCCATCGCCGCCGGCGGCGTGCCGGAGGCGGCCTCCTGCATGCCGTCGCCCATCGACCCGCCTTCGGCCTGCTGGCGCTCGATCTCCTTCTGCTTGCGCATCGCCAGGACCTGCTTGGCCTGACGCTCGGCGTTGGCGTCGGCGACCGCGCGGAACGCCTGCGCGCTCGTCTGCAGGTCGGCGCCCGCGATCAGGCCGGCGCCCGGCCGGTCGAGTTCGGCCAGCAGCGCCCCGCGCGGGTCGGAGGCGATCGCCACGACTGAGCTCGGCTGCGGCCCCAGGCCGAACCGGTGGAGCGCCAGAACTGCCTGTTCTCGTCCGGTGAGTGCCATGCCACCCATCCTGCGAAAGCCTGTGGCGCCGCGATGGCGCTCGCTGCACGGATCAGTCTGCCGTCATGCCTCGACAAGGTATTGGAGCGTGGAACGAATGGGACCTGCAAATCCTGTCGGTCTCCGCACGGCAACCTTACCGCGCCACATACCTAGCCCGTGCCGGCAGCGGAACAATCTATCCGCCCGGAAGGGTTTTGCGCAGCCGGCCGACGGTGCCGGCTCGCGCCCCGGCCTCGCGTTGGGCCTCGGCGCTCTCGGAGGTGCGGATGACGACCTCGGCCTCCTCGGCGCCGCCGGGAGCGGCGAAGGCCTCGTTGGGGGTCTGCGGGGCGGCCTGCGGCTCATCGGCAATGGTGCGCAGGCGCGCGAACAGCCCTGTCGCTGGTGCGGTCGGGGGGGCCTTCGGCTTTTCGACGGAAGGCAGCAGCGGCTCGCGCCGCACGAATGTGACGGTAGCCTCGTCCGGCTCGGTGCCGGCCCAGCGCTGGGCCCGCGCGCCCGCATCTGCGCCCGCATCTGTGCCAAGGCCGGGGTCGGTCCGGGGCTCGGTGCGGGCGGGCGGCTGGGCAGGGCTCGCGCTGCCGCCCGCCTGAGGCGCTGCGGGCTCTGCCCGACGCCTTGGCGGGCGAGCGACTGTGCCGGTACGGCTCACCTCCAGCCTTCTCGCGAGAGAGCCGAACTTGCCCTGCGATATGCTGTCGGTGTCTCCGTCCCGAATCAGCGCGGCGACGTCGTCCCCCAGTCCAGCCGCTGCGGCCTCGCCGCGCGCTCGGGTCTGGTGCAGGGCCGCAATCGCCTCGCCCAGATGCTTCCAGGCCTGGTAGAGCGGGTTCTCGGCCAGCGCCATCTTGAGTCGGGTGTTGCGGGCGCGACGCGCCGCACTTTCCGGGGCTCCGTCCTGCCCCTCCGACCTGTGCAGGGCGCGCCAGCTCTCATCGCCGGCAAGGGCGGCCTCGAGCCGCTCGCGCGCCTGCTCGAGAGCGGCCAGGTCTTGCGTCACCATCCCGGAGGCGGCCAAGCGGTCCTCCTCAGCATGCCTCGGCCGTATATTGGCCGGTTGAGGTCCAGTCGCGAAGCCGGCGGGGTGTCGGGGTGATCCCCGACGCGGGCGGCTTCTTTACGCCACGCCATAGCTGTTAGAGTGCAACGAACCTCTTGTGCACTGTCTGCGGCTGCGACTCAGCAAAATCCGCTCGTGAAGGTATACCAGATTGCCGGCTGCAGCGCTCCGCGCTAGCTGGATCCGCTCCCGGCTTCGGCTGGCAGCGGTTGGACGCGCAAGATTTGGCACATGTGGCTCATCCCCCACCCGCGGGAAGGCCATCCCCTGGAGCAGCCAATGCTATTTTCCCAGTCGCGGAGCATTTTGCGGGCCTTCTACGAGCTGTTTGCCGACAGCGGCTTCTCCATGGCGGGGGCCGTGGCGTTCTCGTTCGTGCTGTCGCTGTTCCCGTTCTGCATCTTCCTCGGCACGCTCGCGGGCTACTTCGGCGGCGACGCGCTTGCCAAGCAGGCGGTGGAGCAGCTGTTCGAGCTGGCCCCGGCGCCGGTTGCCCAGGCGATTGCGCCCGAGGTCATGGCCGTGATGGGCCAGAGCCGGGTCGGGCTGCTCACCTTCGGCGCCGTGATCGCCCTGTTCTTCGCCACCAGCGCCATCGAGAGCCTGCGCGCCGCCCTCAACGTCGCCTATCGCGTCAAGGAGCGGCGGTCGTATTTCCTGTGCCTGCTCGAGAGCGGGATGTTCGTGGTCCTGAGCGCGGTCGGCATGCTGGCGCTGGCCTGGGGCGTGGTGGTGGGGCCGCAGGTGGCCTCGCGCTTCAAGCCGGACTGGCTGCTGTGGCTTGCCGATACCGGGTGGGTATCGCTGCTAGCCCGCTATGCCATCGTCATCGCCGCGATCGGCGCGCAGCTCATCGCCTATCACCTGTGGCTCGCCGCCGGGCAGCGCCGCCTCAGCGACGTGTGGCCGGGCGTCGTGCTGTCGATCGTGCTGTGGCTGATCGCGGCGCAGGTGTTCGCGTCCTGGCTCACGATCTCCGACTACTCGCGCTTCTATGCGGGCCTGACCCGGATCATGAGCGCGCTCGTGTTCTTCCAGGTGAGCGCCATCATCGTCATCCTGGGCGCCGAGCTCAACCGCGGCATCGTCGAGGTCAAGCGGCGGCTGGCGGCGATCGAGGAGATGGAAAGCGCGGCCATCCCCGCACCGCCCTCGCACGATAGCTATCGCAGAGATACGTGAGGCGCGGCGCGGGCTACTTGCGCTGCTTGCATTCCGCCCTGCGCTCGGCGATGCGCACCGTGCAGTCGAGGATGTAGCGCTCGCCGCGCACGGAGAAGATGTTGAGCGTCAGCTGGTCGGTGTCGGCCGAGCGGACGGTCGGGATGTAGTTGACGATGCGGGCGCGCTGCTCCGTGCCGATGCACTTCGGGTTGCCCTTGAGGATGTTGAGCGGCTTGACCGTTCCTTCGCGAAACTCGACGAGGCCGTGCTTGGGCTGGCCCGTGACGGTCACCCGCGGCGGCGGGTCGGGCACGCAGTCCTTGTCCCATGAGGAAGGCGAGGCGATCCTGATGGGCTCGCTGGCCTGCGTCGGGGCTTTCGTGGCAGGCGGGGCCGGCTCCTGCGGTGGCCGCTTGGCGGCATTCGCCTCCTGCTCCGCGCGGCGTTTGGCTTCCGCTTCGGCCTCGGCTTGGCGCTTTGCCTCGGCCTCGCGGCGGGCGTCCTCCTGCTTGCGGCGCGCCTCCTCCAGGGCGGCCTGCCGGCGCCTTTCCTCCTCGGCACGCTTGGCCTCGGCCTCGAGCGCAGCCTGACGCTCTGCGGCTGCCGCGTCGGCTTTGCGCTTGGCCTCGGCGTCGGTGGTGCGCCTGGCCTCGACCTCGGCGGTGACCAGCGCCTGGCGCCGGGTGAACTCTGCGCCGATATAGACCCCGGCCACGACGGCCAGCAGCGCCGCGGCCAATCCGAGCCAGCGCCCGGGTGCCGCCCAGGAGGATGCGCGTCCGCCAGGATCCGGGGGTAGCTGGTCCGGCGGCATGGCGGACGTCGCCGAGGCGGCGGCCACGCGCCTCGACTGAGGAGCGGAGAGCTGGCGATCGCCCAGCAGCATCGGCTTGAGCTCGGCCACCGATTGCGGCCGCTTGGCCGCGGTCACGGCGAGGCAGGCGTCGATGGCCGCCAGGAATCCCGGCCGAAAGGCGCCTTTGCCGACCTCGGCCGCGGGGAGCATGCGGTCATCGGCCATGCGCAGCGTCGATTCCTCGGGCTTCTTGCCGGCGACGGCCTTGTAGAGCGTGGCGCCGAGCGCATAGAGGTCCGACCACGGGCCCTGGTAGCGGCCGTCGGCGGCGTACTGCTCGTGCGGCGAATAGCCGACCTTGATGATGCCGGTGAGCGCGCGGCTCATCTCGGCCACCGCCCGCCGTGCGGCGCCGAAGTCGAGCAGCACCGGCGTGCCGTCCTGGCGGATCAGGATGTTGTCCGGAGCGATGTCGCGATGCAGCAGGTCGGCTGCGTGCAGCGTCTCCAGCGCTTCGAGCAGCGGTGCGGTAATCCGGTCCAGCTCGGCTTGCGTCGGCCGCCGTCCGAGCGACTCGAGCCAGGCGTCGAAGCTCTGCCCCTGCTCGAAGTCCATCACCATGTAGGCGGTGGCGTTGGCCTCGAACACGCGCGTCACCCGCACGATGCCGGGATGGCGGAAGCGGGCGAGCGTCTGCGCCTCGCGCAGGAAGCTGGTGCGGCCCCAATCGAAGGTCGCCTTGTGCCGCTCCGACTTCGGCCGCACGCTCAGGTTCTGGCTACGCTGCCCGAACTCGGCCGGGTAGTACTCCTTGAGCGCGACCGTGGTCTTGAGGTTGATGTCCTCGGCCCGATAGGTGATGCCGAAGCCCCCCGAGCCGATCAGGCGCTCGATGCGGTAGCTGCCATCCAGGACTGTGTTCTTCGGCAAGCCGAGCCGACTGTCCACCCGGGCCCTCCAGGATCAAGCGGTGAAGGCGGACGTTAGCAAACATCGCCCGGGGGCGGTATTGCGTAGGTAACAGCTGGGCCCGGAGCCGCGCCTCGGGCCCTTGCGACTCAATGGTTGCCGAACGCAGCGACAGCGAGGGATGAAGGGCACTTCGTCCCTTGTATTTCCGGTCCAGGCCCCCAAGTGCCAACAGTGGGCCTTCGCGACAAGCGGGGAATTGCATGGCGGCAGAGCGATTCTACGTTTACCGCAGCGGCGAGAGCGATGCGTGCGCCCTGACAGGTGCCAAGGACGATCCACGTCTGCCCCTTGCGGCTGCGCCCGATCGCTGGCGGTTCTGGATGCAGATCGGTCGTCTCCAGGCCGAGGGCGGCCGATACGGCTTCACCATCGAGACGGCCGCGAGCGAGATCGCCGCAAACGGCTACTGCCTTTTCACCGGGTCCCGGAAGCTGCTGGGCGGACTTGATCCGCCGCCGACGCCGTCGCAGCAAGGAGGCACATCCGATGCCTGACACAGCCCGCACGGCCTACCTCTTCCAATGCAAGGACGAAGATCTCTACGCCGTGTCGCACGACATCACCGGCGCCAATATTCCGCGTTCGCCCTGCACGCTCGGATGGGTTCTCTGCGAGGAGTTTCAGCTCGGACAACGCGCGCCGTTGCCCGCGCCGATCATGGCCGAGCCCGTCATGCATGGCATTGCCGATCGGGGCTACTACGTGTGGCGCGGCTGGAGCGGTGGCTCCTCCAAGCGGCCCGCGCGGTAGGGCTCGAGATGTTTTCCCCGCCTAAAGCGGGCGGCGGGTCCACGAAATCAGAATATGCCTTGCGTCGAATGTGAGCACAGCCTAGCGTTGATTCGTGGGCTGCAAATTGCGGCGCGTTTGTTTCGAAAGTCGAAGACATCGAAAAGGACGAGCCGATGGCCAAGAAAACCACTGCCAAGAAACCCCTTCCGAAGAGCAAGCCGGTTGCCAAGGCGGCCAAGGGCAAGCGCTGACACCACGCGCCTGTCGTTGCTGTCGAAGTGAGGTGATAGGAGTGGACGGCCCTTTTTTGGGCCGTTTTTCCTTTGCGGGTCGTCAAGTGCGAACGAGGCCGCCCCGACTGCGAGCTACGGCACCCGTTTTGCCTTCTCCGCGTCCTTCTTTCTGGCCGCTTCGAGATCGTTGGGATCGATGGCGACCGCTTGTCTGGAGGCGTAGCCGTACTGCGGGGACGGCAGGATCATCGTCGTCGACACGCGCCGGTAGGCGACCATCGACAGGCCCTCGATTGGTTCCTCGATCGTCTCGACCGTGTAAGTGCCCGGCTGTTGCAGTTCCTCGACGCCCGGAAGAGAGAATGGATGCAGGAAGGTCACCTGCTCTCTCTTGATCCGTTCCGGCACGGTTCTCTCCAGCCTTTCGGGACTTGGTCTCGCAGCCGCCCCCAGCACTCCCACCACCGGGGGCGACGCTTCAGCAGCTACGCGCGACTAGAGCTGCCGACCTTTTGCGAACGCGTCGACATCGTTCTGCGCCTGAGTCTTGTCGAGCTGGTACTTGGTCTGCACCTGCGCAACCAGATCGTGCTTGTCCTTGAGGGCGGCAATCTCCTGGGCGCTGAACCGGCCCCACTTCGTCTGGATCTCGCCCCTCATTCCGGCGGCGGGTGCTTGCACTTTGGCGGCCTCAGGCTGGGTATTGCTGGTCATTTTCACATCTCCTAAAAAAAGCATATTGAAGAAAGCAATTTGAATGACTACCACTCAAACCACTTGGCCACCAGGAGCCTGCAATGTGTTCGAATTGAGTTCCGCGGCAAATAACATCTGCGAATATCGAGCCAGATTTTAATTTAATGCGCCCTCAATTTCAGACGCCCTGCGGCTTCCAAAGCGATAGCGGCGGCGCGCATGCCGCCGCCTGCCTCTCATCCGCCAGCCGCCGCTTGTGAAGCCGCGCGGCCTCAACCGAACCGCTTGCGGCTCTCCTCGATGGCGTCCTCGAAGGTGCGCAGGCCAGTGGTCGGCGCGCTCACCAGCACGGCCATGTTGCCGGGCTTGTGCTCGTTCTTCCACATGCGCGTATGCGCCTTGGGGATCTGCGTCCAGGGGAACACCTCCGACATCGCCGGATCGATGCGGCGCTCCACCACCAGCTTGTTGGCCTGGGCCGCCTGCAGCAGGTTGGCGAAGTGGGAGCCCTGCACGCGCTTCTGGTGCATCCACAGGTAGCGAGCGTCCATGGTGAGGTTGTAGCCGGTGGTGCCCGCGCAGATGACGACCATGCCGCCGCGCTTGACCACGAACACCGACACCGGGAACGTCGCCGCGCCCGGGTGCTCGAACACGAAGTCGACGTTGTTGCCCTTGCCCGTGATCTCCCAGATGGCGGCCCCGAACTTGCGCACCTCCTTGAACCAGGCGTCGTACTCGGGCGTGCCGACCTTGGGCAGCTCGCCCCAGCAGTTGAACTTCTTGCGGTTGATGACGCCGCGGGCGCCGAGCTGCATGACGAAGTCGCGCTTGTCGTCCTCGGAGACGACGCCGATGCCGTTGGCGCCAGACGTTGCAATCAGCTGCATCGCCATCGAGCCGAGGCCGCCGGAGGCCCCCCACACCAGGATGTTGTGGCCCGGCCGGATGACGTGCGGGCGGTGGCCGAACAGCATGCGGTAGGCGGTGGCCAGCACCAGCGTGTAGGAGGCACACTCCTCCCAGGTCAGGTGCTTGGGCCGCTCCAAGAGCTGTCGATCCTGCACGCGGCAGAACTGCGCGAAGGAGCCGTCCGGCGTCTCGTAGCCCCAGATGCGCTGGGAGGGCGAGAACATCGGATCGCCGCCGTTGCATTCCTCATCGTCGCCGTCGTCCTGGTTGCAGTGGATGACGACTTCGTCGCCGACCTTCCAGCGCTTCACCTTGGGGCCGACCGCGTAGATGATGCCGGACGCGTCGGAGCCGGCGATGTGATAGGGGTTCTTGTGCACGTCGAGCGTCGAGATCGGCGTGCCGAGCGCCGCCCATACGCCGTTGTAGTTGACGCCCGCCGCCATCACGAGGACGAGCACGTCGTGGCTGTCGAGCTCCCAGGTCGGCAGCACCTCGACCTGCATGGCCGCGTCGGGCGGACCGTGCCGCTCCTTGCGGATGGCCCACGCGTACATCTTCTTCGGCACGTGCCCGAGCGGTGGAATCTCGCCGATCTCGTAGAGGTCCTTCTTGCCCGGCGCGACAGCGGGTGCAGCGACAGGAGCTGCAGCGGGCGGCGTCATGGCGACGACATTTGCGGCGGACGCGGCTCCCGCCCGACCTGCTCCCGCCGCCGATGCCTTGCTACGCGCGCTGACCTTGGATCGCGCTGCCATGCTGCCTCTCCCCCACGCTCACCCGCGCGAAAGCTCCGCGCACTCATATTGCACCGCCGAAGAGTCCGACAGATCGCTCCCGCGCTCAAGCGAATTTTTGTGCAGGTGCGTTGCCGGACCGCTAAGTGACCGTTAACGGCTCCCGCCTACGCTCCGTTCCGGGGCCGAGCACCCCGGGGAAGCCTGCCGGCCGCGGAGCATTGCCCATGATCAAGGAAATCGAGAACCTGATCTCGATGGACTGGCAGACACTTGTAGTGTTGGCGATCTTCTGTGTGATCGCCGCCTATTTCATCCGAGATTTCCTGGCAAGCCCGCCAATGATCGTCTTCGTCTATCCTGTTCTTCTTGGGTTCTCCGTGCTCGCGCAGCACGCGTTTATTTACCTGGAGATGTATCCGCCCAAGAAATTGGATGCCTGGCTCATGTGGACGGTCATCTCGGCCATCATCGGAAACTTCGTGGGCTTGCTCGTGGTCGCCTGCCTCGGGCG
>JBGGME010000061.1:0-14642 GCA_041288195.1 Hyphomicrobiaceae bacterium | reverse complement strand
GCACACGGCGACGACCACCAGCAGGATGCGGGCGACGAGCAGACGGCGAACCGTCGGCGCGTTCGGATCCAGCATCTTGTAGTAGATGTCGTGGCTGAGCGCGTTGGCGATTGCGAGCAGGAGACCGTCGGCGGTGGACAGCGCGGCGGCGAGGCCGCCGGCGGCGACCAGGCCCGAGATCACGTACGGAAGGCCCGCGATCTCCGGCGTGGAGAGCACGATCACGTCCGTATTGATCACGAAGTCCTGCAGCCGCACGACCCCTGGATGCCCCGCGATCGCCTTGCAGGCGGCGACGACGGCATCGAGACTTGCGGCATTCTTGCCGCAGATCTGGATCAGTCCGACCTCGCCCCAGGTGAACAACCAGGGACGGATCGACGTGAGATCCCTGCCGATGATGTTGGTGTAGACCTCCAGCTTCGAGAACGCCGCATAGGCCGGCGCCGAGAAGTAGAGCAGGAAGATGAAGAGCAGCGACCATGCCACAGACTGGCGCGCCTCACGGACGCTCGGCGTCGTGAAATAGCGCATCAGGATGTGCGGCAGGGAGGCGGTGCCCACCATCATGCAGAAGATGATGCCGAAGAAGTTCAGCGGGCTGTAGTTGATGAAGGGCTCGATGTGCGGCTTGAGGGCTGCGGCCGACGCGAGGCCGGTGCGCAGCATCTCCTGCTCGCGAGCCGTGATGTCCTGGATCGCCAGTCCGTAGGTCAGCTCCGGGATCGGAATGCCGTACTTCTTGGTCGACAGGATCACGATCGGCGTCAGGTAGGCGATGATCAGCACGATATACTGGGCGATCTGCGTCCAGGTCACCGCGCGCATGCCGCCCAGCATCGAGCAAACCAGGATGCCCGCAAGCCCGACGTAGACCGCAACCGTGAAGTCCATGCCGAGGAAGCGCGAGGCGATCAGGCCGGTGCCGAAGACCTGCGCCGTGACATAGGTGAACGAGCAGCACACCAGCACGATCACGGCGAGGAAGCGCGTGAAGTTGCCGCCGAACCGGAACGACATGAAGTCGGGCACGGTGTAGGCGCCGAACTTGCGCAGATATGGACCGACCAGGATCGACACCAGCACGAAGCCGCCGGTCCAGCCGAGCACCCAGGCCAGGCCGTCGTAGCCGAACAGGAACAGCGAGCCCGCCATGCCCACGAAAGAGGCGGCCGACATCCAGTCCGCGCCGGTCGCCATGCCGTTGTAGAAGGCAGGCACGCGCCGGCCGGCGACGTAGTATTCGGAGACCTGCGCCGTGCGAGTAGCGATGCCGATGATGGCATAGACCGCCAGGGTGAAGAACACGAACAGGTAGCCGAGGACCTTGTTGGGGACCCCGACCTGCTCGAGAACCGCGAGCAGGATGATGAAGGCGAGGAAGCCACCGGTGTACAAGCCGTACATCCGGCCGAGGCTCTTTATGAAGTCCGAAGTGTTAGCGCTTTGCGTCGCCATGGCTCATTCCCCCCTTATTCGTCCTCGGCCACGCCGTGCTCGCGGTCGATCCTGTCCTGCTGTCTTGCAAACAAGAACAGCATGACGACGAACACGATCAGCGAGCCCTGCGCGGCCATGTAGAAGCCGAGCGGGAAGCCGAGCACCGGAATGATGATCTTGTTGAGCGGCACAACGAACATGTGCACGACATAACCGAAGATGAACCAAACGAAGAGGTGCGCCAACATCAGGTTGGTGGTTCTCTTCCAATGGACTTCGTCGCTGGATTTCTGCTGCATGCCTCGTCCCCCCTGGGCGCGGTTCAAGCACGATGTGCGCAAAGCCGCTTGGACTCTTCACGCGCCGGTTCGATTCGGATTGCGGCTTCGCTCGAATTAAAAGGTAACAAAGCGTTGCAGCAGGGATATAGGACTTTCGTCGAGATGAGACTATCGGCTAGGGATAATGGGTCTCGACAACGCGAGGATGTTGCAGTGCACAGTAGACTGCTCAGAGTACACCGCTGCGCGAAGAGACCTGCTCGATGATGCTGCCCAAGGGTCTGCTCGACATCTTCCGCAAGCGCCCTGCGATTCGGAGTCAGCAGGAGCTTGCGCAGTTCATCGACGAGAACGCGGCCTTCCTGGTGCAGAAGGGCATCTACGAGTACTCGCGGGCACGCGCCGGCCATTACGCGAAAATCCTGTTCCGCGAGCCCGAGTTCGCCGAGGCCTTGGACCGCTCGCGCTGGGCCGCGTTTCCCCTGGGGCTGGCCATGGTCGCCGAGGTGGTGGAAGGCATTCTGCGTCCGCTGGCCGACGAACCGGCCAGTCAACTCGAGGCGCTCGCCGCCCTAACCCTCTCCGTGCTCGACCGGTATCCGGTCCCGGCATCTCAGAGCAAGGACAGATGGTCCGAGGCGCGGGCAGAGCTCGCCCGGCGCCTGCAGCTGATCGGGCAGCACCCGCCCAAGCGGGCTTTCGACATCCCGGAGCCGTTCGCCAAGGCCTATTTCGACCTGATGCCGATCCACAAGTCTTTGCGCACTGCCGAATACCCGACGTTGCACAACTATCTGAAGGTGACATTGTGCAACATCCATGATGAGCTGACGCAACGCCTCGACGCGGAGTCTGTCATCAGCTCGCTGCGGGCGGGCGCGCGTTAGCCTGCGCTCTCGGGCGCCTGCCCCCCGGAGCACGAGCCGATGCTGGGAGCGACACTCGAAACCGCACGCCGATGGTTCTGACCGAGCCCCGCGCCGAAGACCGCAACGTGGCGTCGACCCCGCTGCTGGCGCTCGACAGCGTGGTGCTGGACACGGAGACGACCGGGCTCGACGCGCGCACCGCGCGGCTGGTGCAGCTCGGCGCGATCCGGCTCGGCCCTGGCGGCAACCTGGCCGAGGCCGCAAGATTCGAGCAGCTGGTCGATCCGGGCGTGCCGATCCCGGCCATGGCAACCTCCATTCACGGCATCACCAACGAGAACGTCCGCAACGCGCCGAGCTTCAGCGCGATTGCCCCTGACCTCGAGACCTTTCTCGGCTCTTCCGTGCTGATCGGCCATACCATCGCCTACGACCTCGCCGTCCTGCAGCGCGAGTACGAGCTCTCGGGACGCAGGTGGCGCCGGCCGCGGACGCTCGACGTGCGCGACCTGGCCGAGCTGGCGCAGCCGACGCTCGCGCGCTACGACCTCGACCGGTTGTGCGAATGGCTCGCGATCGAAATCTCGGGCCGGCACACGGCGATCGGCGATGCGCTCGCCACCGCGCGCCTGTTCATGGCCCTGGTGCCGCTGCTGCGCCAGCGCGGCATCCGCACGCTCGCCGAGGCGGAGGCCGCCTCCCGCGAGATGTCGGCGCGGCGCTCCCAGGTTGTCCCGCAGCTGGCGGGCGAGGCCGAGCCGGCCGTCGGCGACTCGCGCCGGCCGATCGCCCGCGTCGACAGCTTCGTCTACCGCCACCGCGTGCGCGACGTCATGAGCGCCCCGGCGATAACCGCGCCGGCCGATGCCACCGTGCGCGACACGCTGCGGCTCATCATCGAGCGCAAGATCAGCTCGGTCTTCGTCACGGGGCAGCAGATCGAGCCCGGCATCGTCACGGAACGTGATCTGCTGCGCGCGATCGACGACCGCGGACCGGCGGGCCTGGACGCACCGATCGGCGCAATCGCCAAGCGGCCGCTGCAGTCGGTGCAGGAGGACGACTTCCTCTATCGCGCCATCGGCCGCATGGAGCGGCTGGGCTTCCGCCATCTCGCCGTGCGCAATGCCGAGGGCAAGCTCACCGGCGCCGTCACAACGCGCAACCTGCTGCGTCACCGGGCAACGACCACGATCATTCTCGGCGATCAGATCGACAGCGCCCGCGACGTCGCCGAGCTGGCGCAAGCCTGGTCGCGGCTGCCGACGCTCGCAGCCAGTCTGCTGTCCGACGCGGTCGATCCGCGCATGGTCTCGAGCGTCATCAGCGCCGAGATCTGCGTCCTGACGCGTCGTGCCTCGGAGCTTGCCGAGGCGCGCCTGGCGCAGGCCGGCAAGGGACCGCCGCCGGTCGGCTATGCCGTGCTTGTGCTCGGCTCGGCCGGCCGCGGCGAATCCCTGCTGGCGGCAGATCAGGACAACGCCATCGTCTACGAGAGAGGCGAGCCCGGTACCGCCGAGGACCAGTGGTTCGAGGCGCTCGGGATCGAGATTGCCTCCATGCTCGATGCCGCCGGAGTGCCCTTCTGCAAGGGTGGCGTGATGGCGCGCAATGCCCAGTGGCGCATGAGCGTTGCGCGCTGGAAGACGACGATCGACGGCTGGGTGCGCCGGCAGCGGCCGCAGGACCTGCTCAACGTCGACATCTTTTTCGATGGCGTGCCGGTGCACGGTACGCTGGCGCTGGGCGAGGCGATCTGGAACTACGCCTATGACGCCGGCCGCCAAAGCCCAGCCTTCGTGAAGCTTCTGAGCGAGCTTGCCCGCAACTGGCGCGCGCCCCTGACCCTGTTCGGCAACATCCGCAGCGACATGAAGGGGCGCACGGACCTGAAGAAGGGCGGCCTGCTGCCGCTGGTCACGGCGGCGCGCGCGCTCTCGATCCGCCACGATGTGCGCGCGCGCTCCACCGTCGAGCGCTTCCAGGGCGTCGCGGCGGCCGGCGTCGGCTCGCCCCAGGACACCGAGGCGATCATCGAGGCGCATCGGGTTCTGCTCGGCGCCGTCCTGCGCCAGCAGCTGGCCGATGCCGAGGCCGGCGTCCCCCTCTCGCCCGCCGTCGACGTCGGAGGGCTCAGCAAGGAGGAGCGGGAGAAGCTGCGCGCCGCGCTGGGCGCCGTGCGCACCGCCGTCGATCTGGTGGGCGAAGGCAGATTCTAGCGCGCGACGAGGCACTTGCGGCCACATGGCCCTGCCCCGGTTTTCCGGCAGCCCCTGCGGCAGTACACTGGCGCCCATGGGAATCACGGAGCGATCATGACCCGACGCACATTGCGCCAGCCGGCGGCGGCTCTCGGCATTGCGGCACTCATCATCGCAGGCGCGACGGTGGCTTGGTCTGCGCAGCCGCCGCGCGATGGCCGGGTACGTCTCGCCCAGGCGACTGCATCGCCAACGACCGAAGCCGCGAGCTGGCAGAAGGTATCGGGTCCCGAGCAGAGCTTCAGCGCCGACATGCCGGCGGCGCCCAAATACACGTCGCAGGAGATGCGTACGGCCGCCGGCTCGCCCTACACCATGCACCAGTATCTGCTGGAGCAGGGCAATGTCGCCTACGTGGCCCAGACCGCGATCTACCCTGCCGACGTGAACGTCTCGAACCACCGCACCAACTTGCAGGGCGGCCTCGACAACGCCGCCAAGAACATGGAAGGCGGCAAGTGGGCGAGCATCGGTTGGGGCACGTATCAGGGTCTCACATCCGTCGACGCGGTCGGCGAGCGCACCAGCCACGCCATCCGCTCCTTCTCGGTCATGAAGGGCCGCCAGATCATCACGCTCACCTATGCGGGCCCGACGGGCTCGGCACGCTCCCCCGATGCCGAACGGTTCATGACGTCATTGCGCATCGGTCCCTGAGACGGCGCCCCTAATCAAGACAACGCGAAAAGCCCCGCCACACGTCGGTGTGGAACGGGGCTCCTCATCACTTCCGATTTGCGCCCAGCGAACCAGTCGCCGGGCTCGTTCACGAGGCGAAGCCTCGTTCAGGACTACCGTATTGTGGTTTGACGTGCGATGGGTCGGTCGCTTGATCAATGGGCTCGAGCGCGGCCGGCGCACCGTGCCCCCGCCCTTCGGCAGGGGCGGAACGGACTCTGGGGTGGTTCCATGCCTCCTCCGCTCACCGGTTCGATCCAAGCGACGATCGCCGCCTGCACTTCGCGGGAGGAGCACTAGAGGGTGCCGAGCTCGAGGCACCTGCTACGCTCAACTCACCAGCGCGACGAGCGTCGAATTCAATGTTGCGCCGAGCGAGCAGGCTGTCAAGCGAATGTCCGTTCCCGGTAAAGCTACAGCTGGTAGAGCTCGCCGTACTTGGCGCGCAGGTAGGAGATGTAGGGCGCGATGGTGAGGGGCGTGCCCGTCGCGCGCTCGGTGAGTTCGTCGGGGCGAAGCTTGCGGCCGTAGCGGTAGAGGTTGTCGCTGAGCCAGCCGTGCAGTGCGGTGAACTCGCCCTTTGCCATCTGCTCCGGGATCTCGGGATGGGCGGCGAGCGCGGCGGCGTAGAGCTGGGCGGCAAGGATGTTGCCGATGGCGTAGCCCTGGAAGGCGCCGCCGACGGTTCCGGCAAACCAGTGCACGTCCTGCAGGCAGCCGTTGCGGTCGTCGCGCGGGGCGATGCCGAAGTCTTCCTTGAAGCGCGCGCGCCAGGCCTCGGGCAGGTCCTTGACGGCAAGCCGCTCCTCCAGCAGCGCCAGCTCCAGGTCGAAGCGCATCATGATGTGCAGATTGTAGGTCACCTCGTCGGCGTCGGTGCGGATCAGGGAGCGCTCGACCTTGTTGACCGCGCGGTAGAACTGATCGAGCGACACGCGCGCGAACTGATCCGGGAAGGCCTTGCGCAGCGACGGGTAGAAATGCTCCCAGAAGTCGCGGCTGCGGCCGACCAAGTTCTCCCACAGCCGCGACTGGCTCTCGTGCACGCCGGCGGAGGCGCCCCAGCCCAGCGGCGTGCCGTCGAGGTCGGCGGCGACGCCCTGCTCGTAGAGCGCGTGGCCCGCCTCGTGCAGCGTCGAGAACAGCGCCTCGCTCAGGTCGTCGTGGCGCACGCGCGTGGTGATGCGCACATCGCCACTCGAGAACCTCGTGCAGAAGGGATGATGCGTCTTGTCGAGCCGGCCGCGCTCGAGGTCGTAGCCGAAGCGCCGGATCACCGCGAGGCTGAAGTCGATCTGCGCCACCTCGGGGAATGCACCCTTGAGGCAGCGGTCGTCGGTGGGCTGCTGGGCGGCGATGGCGCGTACGATCGGCACCAGCGCCGCGCGCAGCTCCTTGAAGAGGGCCAGCACCGAGGCCGTGGTCATGCCCTCGTCGGGCCCGTCGATCAGTGGGTCGGCGATATGATCGTAAGGGCCCAGGAAATCGGCATATTGCCGGCTGAAGTCGAGGGCCTGCTCGAGCAGCGGACGCATGGTCGCGAAATCGTCGGCCGGCCGGGCGCGCGTCCAGACATCGTAGGTGCTGGAACCGAAGGCGCTCCAGCGGGCGACGAACTCGGCCGGTACGCGCGTGGCCTTGTCGAAATCGCGCCGCACGACGCGCACCAGGCTCGCCTTGTCGGAGTCGTAAGGGAGACGCTCGGCATAGGGCGCGAGATCGTCGAGCAGCTTTCCGAGTGCCGGATCGACGAGCCGCTCGTGCGCCAGCCGACTCAGCGTCGCGCCCTGGCGGGCTCGCGCCGCCGCTCCGCCCTTGGGCATGTAGGTGGCCTGGTCCCAGCCGAGCACCGCGCCGGCGCCCGAAAGGTCGCTGATCTCGAGCAGGCGCTGCTCGAGGTCCGCGAGCTTCTCCTCCATCGATGGACGGCCACGAGATTGCCGCGCTTGCGCGGGCCTTTCTGTAGCGGCTGCGGTCTTGTCCTTGGGCGTCGTCGCGCCGCGCGTTGCCTTGGCCTTGCGCCGGACGGTCGTGCTAGAGGGAATGGGAGCGCTCCTGCCGGTGGCTGTTGGCAAAAGAGGCGGCACCCTATCAATGATCGAGGCCCTCGACCACATCGTGCTCGCCGCGCCCTCCCCTGACGGCGCCGTTGCCGACTGCCAGGCGCTGCTGGGGCTGCACGCAGGCGGTGGATCGTTCCAGCTCGCCAACGTGCGCCTCGAGGTGCGCGCCGGGGCCGAGGGCCACACCGGAGGCCTGACGGCGCTCGCATTCGCCACGTCCGACGGCGCCAACGCACAGCGGCTGCTGCAGCAGCGCGCGCTGCCTGTCGCAGCGGAAGCAGACGGCACTCTGCGTATCGCGCCGCCGGCGACGCACGGCGTCCATATCTCGCTCCTGCCCCGCACCGGTGCAGAGGCGCCTCGGTTCTCACAGCCGGTCCCGGGCGCCGATGGGGCGAGCTGCGTCTCTGGGCTCGACCACGTGGTGATCCGAACGCCCAATCCGGAGCGCGCCGTCGCCCTCTACGCGGGTCGGCTGGGTCTCAGCCTGCGGCTCGACCGCAGCGAGCCGAAGTGGAGTGCGCGGCTGCTGTTCTTCCGCTGCGGCGACCTCGTCGTCGAGGTCGTGCACGACCTCGAGTCCGGCCTCGGCGATGGGCCCGACAGGCTGTGGGGCCTCTCCTGGCGCGTCCCCGACGTCGTCAAGGCGCATGCGCGGCTGAGCCGGGCAAGCGTCGAGGTTTCCGACATCCGCAAGGGCCGCCGCCCCGGCACCGAGGTCTTCACCGTGAAGAGCCACACGGCGAACGTGCCGACGCTGATGCTCGGCGCTGCGCCCGGATGAAACGGAAGCGGTCGCTCGCGCGGCCGCCTCGAATCGATCCGTCGCGTGGCGCGGTTACCGGCTCAGGCGGAACATGGCCGAGCCGCTGCTGCTGGTGAGCCGCACGTTCTGGCTGTTGCCGCTCACCACAACGAAGATCGTGCCGGTGATGTCGTAGTCCGGGTTGTGGAAGTTGCCGCGATAGCGGTTCTCGCCGACCTTGTGCACGGTAGCGGTCTGATTCGCCTTTCCGGACGGCGTGGCGCATGTCGCGCGCAGCCGGTAGGTGTCCTTGGAGGCGCGGCTATAGAAAGCCTTGCAGCGCGCCTGCTCGCTTCCGCCGGTGGCGAACTGCACGGAGCCGCCGCCGCTCCAGGAGCCCTCTAGCCCCCGCACCTCCTTGCCGTCCTTGGCTTCCTTCGCTGGCGCCGCCTTCGCCGTCGTCTGGCTCCGGCTCTCTGCCGCAAGGCTGAGAACACCGACGCTCGCAACGAGCGCGAAAGCGGCGATACGCGCCGTCAGCCAGCCCCGTGCCCGTGCGGACGGGCCGGTCTCGGAACTGGCTTGCGGGGCGGAATGCGGGCTCGAAATCATGAAGTCTCTCCTGCGCAGCGCCACGAACCCCCTCGGGGGCAACGCTCGGCGAATATAGGACGTACCGCCGCGATATGCATCTGTCCGATGCTATCGTGGGCATACCCCCGAGCAGCAATCGTTTCAGGCGTGGTTTAAAGGCACCAACTGGTCGTTCAAGACCGGCGCAATCCCGACTCGTTCAGACTTTGTTAATCTTGCGGCACGAATGCGGCAGGCATCCGGCTGTCGCACTTTCGGGCTCAGAAGGCGTTCCGGTTCACGAAGCCCAGGAACGGCGTCAGCGCAATGATCTTGAGATCGAGCCAAAGCGACCAGTTCTCGATGTAGTAGAGGTCCATCTCGACGCGCCGGCGCATCTTGTCGGGGTCCTCGGTGGGTCCGCGGAAGCCGTTGATCTGCGCCCACCCGGTCATGCCGGGCTTGACGCAGTGGCGGTTGGCGTAGCGCTCGAGCCGCTCGCGGTAGTGCTGGTTGTGGGCCACCGCATGCGGACGCGGACCAACCAGAGACATCTCGCCCTTGAGCACATTGAAGAGCTGCGGCAGTTCGTCGATGCTGGAGCGGCGCAGGAACTTGCCGATGCGCGTGATGCGGTCGTCGTCCTTCTTGGCCTGCACGACGATGGGGCCGTCCTCGGTGACGCGCATCGTGCGGAACTTGTAGACGTAGATGAGGCGGTGGTTGTAGCCGTGGCGGCGCTGCTTGAAGAACACCGGGCCCGGGCTCTCGAGCTTGATCGCCAAGGCAGCGAGCAGCATGATCGGCGCGAACACCAGCAAGCTGATGACGGCCAGGCAGTAGTCGAGCCCCAGCTTCATCACGTAGCCCCAGTCGCGGATGGGCTTCGGCTTGACCTGGAGCAGGCTCAGCGCGCCGAGCCGCGACGTGCGCAGGATCGGCATGTCGAACTCGGCCGGGCACAGCCACACGTCGACGGGAAGGACGCTCAGCTGATCGACCAGGCGCGCCGTTCGCGACTGCGGCGAGTCGGAGAGCGCGACCACCACCTCGTCGATCTGATTGCGCTGGCCGATGTTGATGAGGTCCGTGATGGTGGCGTACGACTTGCCCTGGCCCTCGTTGCTGTCCTCCTCGAACACGCCGACGACGCGTACACCCGGCATCTGCCGCAAGGTGTCCGCCAGGCGCCGCCCGGCGGGACCGGCCGCGACCACGGCAATGCGGCGGGCGGTGTAGCCTGTCGAGGCGAGCCAGTGCAGCAGGCTTGCCGACAGGGGTCGGCTCAGCGGCAGAGCGACCGTGACGAGAGCGGCCCATGTCAGCAGCCAGCCGCGGGAGTAGTCGGAGGAGATCTTGAGCAGGTAGGCGAGCGCGATCACGATCAGGAACGAGAGGCCGATGGCGACCACCAGCTCTCCCAGGCGCCGACGCCAGCCGAGGATCGCCGCGGGCTCGTGCAGGCCGCGCAGGCGCATCATGTAGTGGATGACGATCCCGCCGGCGAGACCGGCCAGCATGTAGGGCTGGTGATCCTGAGCACTGTCAAGGAAGAAGGCGATATAGAGGAGCTTCGCCAGGGCTGCGGCCGCAACGACCAACCCGATCTCGAGCAGCATCAAGATGTCGAGAACCATGCGGTCGGGGATGCGCAGGACGGGAGTCGCGACCAGCGACGCGGGGTCGATGGCGCTTGCCTGCTTCACTGCCGCGAGACTACGACGCGACATCTACCCGCATCCCCAACCCTTGAGTCGCGCGGACCGTAGGTGGAGGAGAAGGTGTCTCGCAATGCAACAACGATGAAATGCTTAACGTCCGTTCCGGTTTGAGACGACCGACGCTCCGTCGGCATCGTATTGATCCGATCGGTGGCGGTCGGCGGCGCAATCAAGTCACGTTTTTGTCATCCCGGCACGCAGCGGGACCCCTGCACTCAGCTCGTATCGAGGCGTGCTGTCCCATCTGCCTCGCCCGCCGTCTCGCGCGTGTCAGGTGCCCTTGCCCGCGAGCGTTGGTGGATCGCACACGAGTCTTCTTTGCCTGCTCGGAATGCCGCACGAGCCAGCGCCTCACGGCTCAAATCCCCTTCCGGCGCACGCATTTACTCTAATTGCCGCTAGCCAATGCCGGCTTGCGCGATCCTTGCAATAGTCCGGCACGCATTCCACTCGTGAGACGATCGCGCAGCCTCGACAGGGCCGCCGCCTCGCGGGCAATGCGCAACCGGCCTGGCGGGCAGGTCGGTCTGGGGCAAAGTGAGGGGTAGGTCGCGTGCAGGACAATATTGCGTCAATTGCGTCGGACGAGAAGCGAGTGGTAGCCCGCACGCACGACCCGCGCTGCCGCATCTGTCGCTCGACGCTGCGCCACACCTTCGTCGACCTCGGCATGTCGCCGCTTTGCGAGAGCTTCCTGCCGGCGGCACGGCTCAACGAGATGGAGCCCTACTACCCCTTGCACGCGCTGGTCTGCGAGAAGTGCTTCCTGGTCCAGCTGCAGGAGTACGTGAGCCCCGACCACATCTTCTCGGAGTACGCCTACTTCTCCTCCTACTCGACGAGCTGGGTCGAGCACGCCCGCCTCTACTGCCACATGATCAAGGAGCGGCTGCGGCTCGGGCCCAACAGCCTCGCGGTGGAGCTTGCCAGCAACGACGGCTACCTGCTGCAGCACTTCCTGCCGCTGGGCGTGCCGGTAATGGGCATCGAGCCCGCCGCCAACGTGGCAGAGGCGGCGCGCAAGCGCGGCGTGCCGTCGCTGGTGGAGTTCTTCGGGACGACGCTTGCCGAGCGGCTCGCCGCCGAGGGCAAGCAGGCAGACCTCATCATCGGCAACAACGTGCTGGCGCAGGTGCCCGATCTCAACGATTTCGTCGGCGGCATGAAGCGCCTGCTCAAGCCAGAGGGTGTCATCACGCTCGAGTTCCCCCATCTGGAGCGCCTGATCGCGGAGAACCAGTTCGACACCATCTACCACGAGCACTTCTCCTACTTCTCGTTCGTGACGACCGATCGGCTGGCCAAGCTGCACGGCCTCAAGATCATCGACGTCGAGAAGCTCAAGACGCACGGCGGATCGCTCAGGGTCTATCTCGCGCATGCCACCTCCTCGCATGTGCCAAGCCCGCGCGTCAGCGCGCTGCTCGATCATGAGATCGAGAGCGGCTTCGGCGAGATCGAAACCTATGCGCGCTTCTCCGAGCAGGTGCGCCGCACCAAGCGCAACCTCCTCTCGTTCCTGATCGCGTGCAAGGAGCAGGGCAAGAAGATCTGCGCCTACGGCGCCCCCGGCAAGGGCAACACGCTGCTCAACTACTGCGGTATCGGTCCCGACTTCATCCACTTCGCGGTCGATCGCAACCCCTACAAGCATGGCCGCTTCACGCCGGGCATGCACATCCCGATCAAGCCGGTGGAGGCCATCGACGAGGCCAAGCCCGACTACCTGCTCGTCCTGCCCTGGAACCTGAAGGACGAGATCGTCCACCAGATGCGCCACGTCGGCGAATGGGGTTGCCGCTTCATCATCCCCATCCCCGAGGTGCACGTCATCGATCCGGCGCGGGGCGTGTCATGAAAGTCGTACTGTTCTGCGGCGGCCTCGGCACCCGCATCCGCGACTACTCCGAGAGCATCCCCAAGCCCATGGTGCCCGTCGGCCAGCAGCCGATCCTGTGGCACGTGATGCAGTACTACAGCCAGTACGGGCATCGCGATTTCGTGCTGTGCCTCGGCTACAAGGCCAACACCATCAAGGACTTCTTCCTGAACTGGCGCCAGCAGACCTATTCCGACTGCGTCATCTCCGACGCCGGCAAGAAGGTCGAACTGCTGGGCGAGCAGCCGCCCGACTGGCGCGTCACGCTGGTCGACACCGGCATCTGGCGCAACATCGGCCAGCGCCTGCTTGCCGTGCGCGAGCACGTCAAGAACGAGCCGATGTTCCTCGCCAACTACTCGGACCGGCTCTCCGACGCGCCGCTGCCGGAGATGGTCGACCTCCTGGAGCGGAGCGGCAAGGTCGGCTGCTTCCTGGCCGTGCGCCCGCCGCTCACCTTCCATCTGGTCGAGTTCGACAAGGACGGAAACGTCGAGCGCCTGCGCGCCAGCGCCGACTCCGATATCTGGACCAACGCCGGCTACTTCGTCTTCACCAACCGCATCTTCGACTACATCAAGGAAGGCGAGGAGCTGGTGGTCGAGCCCTTCCAGCGGCTGATCGACGAGGGCCAGTTGCTGGCCTACCGCTACAACGGCTTCTTCCGCGCCATGGACACCCTCAAGGACAAGCAGATCCTCGAGGACATGGTCGAGCGCGGCGACATGCCCTGGCAGCCGAAGGTCAAGCAGGCGGTGGAGGCGGCCGAATGAAGGGCCTGCAGCTGGCCGAGCCCGGCCAGCGCCTGTCCGTGCTGTGTCTGGGCGCGCACTCCGACGACATCGAGATCGGCGCCGGCGCTACTCTCCTGCAGTGGCAGGCTTCCGGCGTGCGGCTCGACGTATTGTGGTGCGTGCTTTCCGCGACCGGGCCCCGCGAGGCGGAGGCGCGCGAGTCGGCGGCCGAGTTCCTCGCCGGCGCCGAGCGCGCCCGCATCGAAACCCACAAGTTCCGCGACGGCTTCTTTCCCGCCGAGCTCTCCGACATCAAGGGCTGGTTCGAGCAGCTCAAGGGGCGCATCCAGCCCGACGTGATCCTCACCCACCACGGCAACGACGCGCACCAGGACCACCGCGAGACGAGCCGGCTGACCTGGAACACGTTCCGCGACCACCTGATCCTCGAGTACGAGATCCCCAAGTGGGACGGCGACCTCGGCCGGCCCAACCTCTACGTGCCGGTCGGCGCCGCAGCCATGGCGCGCAAGGTGGAGCTGCTGGACCGCCACTTCGGCACCCAGCGCTCCAAGCACTGGTTCGACGAGGAGACGTTCCGCGGCCTCGCCCGCCTGCGCGGCATGGAGTGCCGTGCGCCCGAGCGCTACGCGGAGGCGTTCCACGCCCGCAAGCTGGCGATTACTTGAGCCGCAGGGCGCGCTGCAGGAACGCGAGCTCCGCCTCCAGCACGGCGATGATGGTGTCGGCGCGGCGGAAGCCGTGCCCCTCGCCCGCATACTCGTGACAGGCCACGTCGATGCCACGCTTGCGCAGCCCGTCGGCGATCAGCCGCGACTGCTCGGGCGGTACCACCTTGTCGTCGAGGCCCTGGAACAGGATCAGCGGCGCCCTGATGCCGTCGATCAGGTTGATGGGAGAGCGTGCCGCGAACACCTTCTTCCAGTTGGACGGCGTCGTGCCCATCAGGCGATGCAGGTAGCCCGACTCGAACTTGTGCGCGTGCGCGAGCAGGAGGGCGAGGTCGGAGATGCCGTAGTGGCTGCTGCCGGCGGCGAACACGTCCGTGGTGGCGAGCGCCATCAGCGTGGTGTAGCCGCCGGCGCTGCCGCCGGCGATCGCCATGCGCGAGCCATCGGCGAGGCCCGCTTTCGCCAGATGCCGCGCTCCTGCCGCGCAGTCCGCGACGTCGGCGATGCCCCAGGCGCCATCGAGGCGCTGGCGGTAGGCGCGGCCGTAGCCGGTGCTGCCGGAGTAGTTGACGTCGAGCACGGCGAAGCCGCGGCTCGTATAGAACTGCACGCGCATCTTGAAGCCAGCATCGCTCATCGACGTGGGGCCACCGTGCGCAAGCACCAGGGCCGGCGGAGCCGTCTTGCCCGGGCCCCGGCACTGCGG
>JBGGME010000060.1:0-14132 GCA_041288195.1 Hyphomicrobiaceae bacterium | reverse complement strand
GTCGGGGCACCCCTACGCGTCGCTCGTGCTGGTGGCAACCGAGCCCGACGGCACCCCCGTTCTGCTGCTCTCGACGCTGGCGCGGCATACGAAAAACCTGGGCAAGGACCCTCGCGCCAGCCTGCTGCTGGACGGCACCGGGGACCGGGGGGAGCCCCTGACGGGGGACCGGCTGACGCTGATCGGCGAGGTTCGTCCCAGCAGCAGCCCGACCGCCTTGCGCCGCTTTATCGCCCGGCATCCCTCGGCGGACGACTACGCGGGATTCGGCGATTTCTCGGTCTACACGCTCGAGGTAGCGGGCGGGCATTTCATCGGCGGGTTCGGCCGCATCTTCACGATCGAGGCGCCGGCCCTGCTCACGCAAACGCAGGATGCCCAATCCTTGATCGACGCCGAGCCCGACATCATTGCCCACATGAATGTGGATCACTCGGATGCGGTGGCTCTCTATGCGACGGTGCTCGCCGGCCGCGCGGCCGGCGACCCCGCAACGCCTTGGCGCATGAGCGGCATCGATCCCGACGGCGCCGATTTGCTGCAATGCACAAACGCCGCCCGGATCGAATTTCCGAACCAGATAGGCTCGCCCGGAGAAGCCCGCAGGACGCTGGTTGAGCTGGTGCAGCAGGCGCGGGCCAAGCAGCAAGCGCGCGCCTAGCTCTGTAACAAGATTTTATTGCAGCGCACCCTCACGTTGTGGCTACAGCGCCTCCGCACTGTCACTGTGCGCGGGCATTCTGGGCAGCCACTCCGAGCTGACAGGAGTGCATTAACGCCGGTAACCGATGCGGCGATTGCGCAGTTGTAGGTTTGGCGCCGCGTTTGCATAACCTTAGCGGGACCATGCATCGGGGAGAAAGCTGTGGGCGCGTCGATGACCACCACAACGATAAAGCGCAAAGACGCGCCCGCGTGCGTTCTATATCGGTAGGATAGGGATTGCTTCGTGCTGTCCGGCACCGAGCTGGACGGTGTGCTCATCGCATCATGAAAGCGGCTGGCAATGAAAAGTGAGATGTTCCCTCTGAGCGCTGCGGCGAAGGTCCATCACAACACGCGCGAGGCGCAGCTGATAGAGGAGGCCATCCGCAGGGGCGAGGCGTGCTTCTCCGCGACCGGCTCCGTGGTGGTGGAGACCGGCGCGCATACCGGGCGGTCCGTGCAGGACAAGTTCACCGTTCGCGATTCCACGACCGAGAAGGTCGTGTGGTGGGACAACAACAAGCCGATGTCGCCCGAGCAGTTCGAGCTGCTGTGGGCCGACTTCCGCGCGCACGCCCAGTCGCGCGAGCTGTTCGTGCAGGACCTCTACGCGGGCGCCGATCCCGCGCATCGGCTCAATGCCCGCATCTTCACCGAGTACGCCTGGCACGCGCTGTTCATCCGCAACCTGCTGCGCCGGCCCAAGCCTGCCGAGCTCGCCGGCTTCAAGCCCGAGTTCACGGTCATCAACCTGCCGAGCTTCAAGGCCGACCCCAAACGCCACGGCGTGCGCAGCGAGACCGTCATCGCCTGCAACTTCGCCAAGCGGCTGGTGCTGATCGGGGGCACGTCCTACGCCGGCGAGACCAAGAAATCGGTGTTCACCTATCTCAACTTCGTCATGCCCGACAAGGGCGTGATGCCCATGCACTGCTCGGCCAACGTCGGCCCCAAGGGCGACTCGGCGATCTTCTTCGGGCTGTCGGGAACCGGCAAGACGACGCTGTCGGCCGATCCCAAGCGCACGCTGCTGGGCGACGACGAGCACGGCTGGTCGGAGGACGGCGTCTACAATTTCGAGGGCGGCTGCTACGCCAAGACCATCCGCCTGTCGCAGGAGGCCGAGCCCGCGATCTGGGCCGCCACCAACCGCTTCGGCGCGGTGCTGGAGAATGTCATCCTCGATCCGGCGACGCGGGTGCCCGACTTCGACGACGGCCGGCTGACCGAGAACACCCGCTCCGCCTATCCGCTCGAGTTCATCTCCAACGCCAGCGCGACGGGGACGGCCGGGCACCCCAAGAACATCGTCATGCTGACCGCGGACGCGTTCGGCGTGATGCCGCCGATCGCCAAGCTGTCGCCGAGCCAGGCCATGTACCACTTCCTGTCGGGCTATACGGCGAAGGTGGCGGGCACCGAGAAGGGTCTCGGCAGCGAGCCGCAGGCCACCTTCTCGACCTGCTTCGGCGCGCCGTTCATGCCGCGCCATCCGAGCGCCTACGGCAACATGCTGCGCCAGCTGATCGCGCGCCACAACGTCGACTGCTGGCTCGTCAATACGGGCTGGACCGGCGGCAAGTTCGGCGTGGGGCGGCGCATGCCGATCAAGGCGACGCGGGCGCTGCTCGACGCGGCGCTGTCGGGGACCCTCAAGGGCCAGCCGATGCGCCCCGATCCGCTGTTCGGCTTCCAGATCCCCACCTCGCTTCCCGGCGTCGATCCCGCCATCCTCAACCCGCGCGAGACCTGGGCCGACAAGGCCGCCTACGACGCCCAGGCGCGGGCCCTCGTCGACATGTTCAACAAGAACTTCGCCAAGTTCGAGGTGCACGTCGACGCCGACGTCAAGGCGGCGGCTCCGGCCCTGCGGCAGGCGGCGGAGTAGCAGCGCGGCGCGGTAGCAGCGCGGCGGGGGGATCGGTAGCTGGGAATGCGTTGGCGTAAGCCTGTCCGCCCTGAGCTCGGGGCGTTTGCTGTCGCGAGCTTCACCGCAACGATCGTCAATGTTCCGTTCTGGCGCCAGCTCCACACGGCGGTGGCGCCGCGCGACGCCTATGAGGTCTTGTTCATCGGCGCCGTGCTCGTCGTCGCGCTCTCCCTGCTGACACTGTTCTTCCAGCTCCTGATGGGACGCAGGACGTTCAAGCCGCTGGCGACAGCCCTCCTGCTGGTCAGCTCGGCCGCGGCCTATTTCATCAGCGAGTACGGCATCGTTATCGATGCCGGCATGCTCACCAATGTGCTCGAGTCCGACCCGGCCGAGATGGCCGATCTCCTCACGCCCAAGCTGTTGGCCTACGTGGTGGGACTGGGCGTGCTGCCGTCGCTGCTCCTGTGGACCCTCACCATTGCCTACAGGCCGTTCTGGCAGGAGCTGAGGGTCAAGGGCCTGGCATTGGTCGTGGCGGTCGTCCTGGTCTCCCTGGCGGCGCTCCCGTTCGTCCAGATGACCTCCGTCTTCCGCCAGCACCGCATGCTGCTCGATGCATTCATGCCGCTCAACTACCTGAGCGCGGTGGGCGAGTACGGCCGCAAGCGGTTGCGGCGGGCGCCGAGCGCGCCGACCGAGGTCGCAGGCGACGCCCACAGAAGCGCGGCCTGGGGCGCGCGGCACAGGAAGTCGGTCACGGTCATCGTGCTGGGAGAGACGGCGCGCGCCAAGAACTTCTCACTCAACGGCTACGAGCGCACGACCAACCCGCTGCTGGCGACGGTGCCGGGCCTCATCAATTTCCCGCGCGCCTACTCCTGCGGCACCGATACCGCACAGTCGCTCCCCTGCATGTTCTCGGGCATGGGGCACGCCGAGTTCAGCATCGAGCGGGCAAGGCGGCAGGAGGGTCTGCTCGACGTGTTGCAGCGCGTGGGCTTCGACGTCCTGTGGCGCGAGAACCAGGGCGGCTGCAAGGGTGTATGCAACGGGGTGCGCACGGAGCTGATGGAGGGCGCGGGCACGCGCACGCTGTTCGAGCTCGGCGGGGCCCGGGACGAGAAGCTGCTGGAGGGGCTAGCCGAGAGGATTGCCGCCCTGAAGGGTCACGGCGTCATCGTGCTGCACATGATGGGGAGCCACGGCCCCGCCTACTACAAGCGCTATCCCGCCGCGTTCGAGCGCTTCAAGCCGGCGTGCAAGGAGAGCCAGTTCAGCCGTTGCACCACGTCGCAGATCGTCAACAGCTACGACAACACCATCGTCTACACCGACTACGTTCTCTTCCGGCTGATCGAGCTGTTGCGCGCGCGCGACGTCGAGGACGTGCCGACGGCCATGGTCTATCTCTCCGACCACGGCGAGTCGCTCGGGGAGGACAACATCTACCTGCACGGCCTGCCGTATGCGTTCGCCCCCGACGTGCAGAAGCACATTCCGATGGTGATGTGGCTGTCGCCGAAGTTCCAGGCCGACTTCGGCGTCGATACCGCCTGCGTCAGGCGGCACAGCCGCGAGACCGTGAGCCACGACAACCTGTTCCACTCCGTGCTCGGCCTGCTGGATGTCGCCACCAGGCTCTACGATGCCAAGCTCGATGTGTTCGCGGGTTGCCGGAGCCCTCGTGCCGAAGGTGCCGACTAGAGGGGATGAGTTGCGCTGCCCGCAAGGGGACGTAGAACTGCGCGCTTGCATATCCTCGGCGTCATGCCGGCGCAGGCCGGCACCCATGCGCGTCTCGATCATCGCCCATCGGCAAGGCGGCCTGGGTTCCGGCCTCCGCCGGAATGACGAGCAAGGCAAGGGGCCGCGCCCGCTATGGCGCGGCCCCCCGATCTATTCGCAGATCAGCTGTGCCACTTGAACTGCTGCTCCTTGCGGGCGGAGTTCTGCGACAGGACGATGTTGACGAGGGCCGGGCCCTTGAACTTCATCGCCTCATCAAGGGCCTTCTTGATGTCTTTCGGGTCCTTGACGAAAGCACCGAAGCCGCCGAAGGCCTCCATCACCTTATCGTAGCGCGCACCGTAGATCAGCGCATTCGGCTTCAGGTTCATCATCGGGTTCGACGGTATCTCCGGCATGCCGGGCCCGATGCCGCCGTTGTTCAGCACCACGATCTTGACCGGCAAATTGTAGCGGGCGAGCGTCTCCATCTCCATGCCGGAGAAGCCGATCGCCGAGTCACCCGAGAGGTGGACGATCGGCCGATCGGGATGCACGATGGCGGCCGCGATGGCGTTGCCGAGGCCGAGGCCCATGGTGCCGTAGGTGCCGGCGTTGAGACACGAGCGGGCATCGTTGACGTTGAGCATGGTGAGGCCGATGTCCATGGTGCCGGCGCCCTCGGCGGAGAGGACGGTGTTCTTCGGCATCCAGGCGGCAATGTCCTTGAGGGCGCGATAGTAGTTTGCCGGCCCCTTGTCGTCGTCCAGTTGCGGCTTGATCGTCGCCGCGTTGTCGGCCGCCTTTTTGGCAAGCGCGGCACGCCACGGCGTATCCTTCGGATAGAACCACTGGCGCTTGGCGAGCGCCTGGTTGATCTGCGCCATGATGGCCTTGCCGTCACCGACGAGGGCCACTTCGGTCTGCTTGTTGTGGTGGATCTCCTCCGGCGAGATGTCGAGCTGGATGACCTTCATGTCCTTGGCGAAGCGCGGCGCCTGACCGAAGTGGAAGATCCAGTTGAAGCGCGCGCCCATGAGGAAGACGACGTCGGCCTGCTGCAGCGCCAGCGTGCGGGCGGCCGCAACCGAAAGGGGATGATCGTCCGGCACCACGCCCTTGCCCTGCGGCGAGCGCACGAAGGGGATTTGCGCGCGATCGATGAAGGCGCGCACCTCGTTCTCCGCGCGCGACCAGGCCATACCCTTGCCGACGAGCACGAGCGGGTTCTTGGCCTTCTGGAGCAGGTCCAACGCCGCCTCGATATTTTCCTGCGGCGCTATCATGCGCGGCGGCTCGGGCACGCGCCCGACCTGCGTGGCCTTGTCGAGGTCGCACTTGCCCTGGATGATGTCGTCGGGCATGTCGAGGTAGCAGGCGCCGGGACGGCCGTAGATCGCATGACGGGTGGCCATCTCGACGTAGTAGGGAATGCGCGCCACGCTCTCGATGCCGTGCGCGAACTTGCAGAACGGCGTGGCGATATGCACCTGGCGCTCCTCCTGGAAGGCGCCCATCCCGCCGCGATAGGTCTCCGAGGCGCCACCGATCAGGATCATCGGCCAGCAGTTCTGCTGTGCGTCGGCGAGACCGGCGAGACCGTGCACGACGCCTGGGCCGGTCACCGTGACGCACGCGCCGGGCCGGCCCGTCAGATAGCCGTAGGCCCTGGCCGCGTAGGAGGCGGCCTGCTCGTTGCGCATGCCGATATAGGCGACGCCTTCTTTCTGCGCCGCTGTGGCGATCGGGCCGATCGGAAAGCCGACAACCCCGAACAGGTGATCGATGCCCTGCTGCTTGAGGCTCCTGGCCATCAGTGTTGCGCCGTCGACTTCGCTCATACTTTCCTCCACCGTACCGAATGAGTTTGGGCGCGCCTGTGCGCCGGTGATGCTCGCGTTGGTCAACAAGGGAGACGCTGAAGAGACGCATCCCGACGCCAGGCGCCGAGGTGCGTTCGCGCCCCCGCCACCAACCAATCTATTGAGTACGCGGCTCCAGGTCGACTCTTGCGTCGATGCGGATGGGTGATGATCGGGACGCGCATGGGTGCCGGCCCCGGATCAAGGTCCGGGGCAAGCTCTTTCCCCGCGAGCGCCCTGACGGGCACTCGCGGCGCCGGCATGACGTTGAATCGATGGGGGGCGCTGCCTACCGGCGCAGGCGGCGGCGAGGACGAGGGCGAACAGGCCCCAAAGCATGCCGCCGGAGGTGCAAACAGCACATGGACACGAGCTGCATCCCGATATTGCTCATGGTCGCAGCGGGGTGGGGCTTATCGGCAGATGCGTCTCAGCGAATGCCTGTGCGAGATCATCGGGCGTCCGAGCTGCGCATTGATCCGGCAGTCTGGCATCTCGAGCATTGTTTGCTGCGGTGGCTTCGCGGCGGCTTTCGCATCCAAGCCGGCGCGCCAGATCTTTGACCCCGTCGCTTCCCCGCAGGTGCTGCGCAAGATTGCCGTCGCCCAGCACGACGCGAGGAGCAAGCTCCGCAGCCTCGTGGATCCGGGCTTCGCGCCACAGCATGAGAAGCAGGCGGCGAGCGATGATGCCGTTGCCGTCGAGCTCGAGGATGCGGCGATAGAGCTGGGCCGCAGCGCTGATATCTCCTGCGAGCTCCGCATGGCGCCCAAAGATCTCCGCCGCTCGAATAAACGCCTCCCGCGCCCTGGGGTCGGCCGCGCACGCTTCGGCCAGCTGTCGATCCGCAATGACCTCCCCAAACAGCTGCAGGGCCTCATGGGTGTTGCCCGCCTCGTAGGCGCGCCATGCAAGCTCGAAGCGTTCGAGCGAGGACCCGGTGGAGATGGCGCCACACGCCTCGACCTCCTCCGCCAGCCGCGAGCGGACGCCTGCGAGGCTCCGGTACACGGGCGACTGCCGGGGGTTCAATCCCAGGCCCTCGTAGAAGGCCAGCGTGACCTTCGCAACATTGTCGACAATGTTGAGCTTGGAGATCGCGTCATAGCTGGCGCGCGCACTTTCGGTGAGCGAGGGTTGACGCGTGACGGAAAGCTGGGGCTCGGCGGGGCACTCTGGGGCCTCATGCCCGGCAAGGCGCAAATCGGAACGGTTGGTGCCGGCATCCTCTGTGCTGAGCCATGGCTTGCCCCTGCCCTTCCGATAGAGATTGCGCGCGAGCCATGCCGACCGCCCCATCAGCGGCAGCTTGATTGCGATATCATAGGCCTCCACGACGCCGAAGTTGGCGATGCGGCGTGCAGTGAAAGCGACGCGGGATGCCCCCTCGGTCACAATATGCAATCCGGCGCGTCGTACCAACGCGGGGTCGTCGTCAGAGCTGGTGCTGGCGCAGTCCGCATGCGGCACGCCAATGGGCGGGGCCGCGCCTGCCATCTCGTTGTGAAGGGTTTCGACATCGGCCGTCGCATCGGTCGACACCGAATGGTCCAGCACGCGTTCCGACGTGCCGTGCAGGGGATCGAGCATCGACCAGGTGAGATGGCTGTAGTCGATGTCCGCCTTCAAGCTGAAGACTTTCTCCCACACCCATTGCAGCGGCGAGATCGTCTTTCCCAACAGGCCGGCACCGAGCGCGACGGTGTGCTGATCGACGACGAATGCCTTGGGAAAATCGTCGGCTGCATCGGAGTAGGTCAAAAAGATCGCGTGACCAGGCACTATCGGCAGCTGACCGGGGACAACGTGAAGGAACAGGAAGCGGCGAAGGAGCTCCTTCGCGGCCGGATGGCGCTCGATCCTCTTCACGACTTCCCTGAACCCGCTCTCCGATTTGGGCAGGACAACGGTGAAGCCCGACTGGAGGCGGCGCAGATGACGATGGAAGCCAGGAGCGGCCATGGCGAGCGCAATGTATTTTGCCCCGGCAGCATCGGGAAATTCGCGCGCACGCTCATATATGCGTGTCGCAACGGCCAGCCAATCCAGCGTCGCGTTGATGAACCGCGTCTTTGCGCGCTTCACCTGTCCCCGGTGCTGCTCGAGCACGCGCCCCTGATCGAGCGTGATGGGGATTGCGCTCTGGGAGTAGGCGACGTCGCTTGCGTCGCGAAAAAGACATGCCCAGCGGCCAAGGCCCATCAACCGGGAGTGGTTCCGAAACAGCTTCGGCCAACGATAGTATTCCTCCACGAACTTCAGTGCCGGCTCGGCACTCACGCCCAGGATTTCGAGATAGCAGGTCTTGGCCGCCGGCGAGAGGGCATCGAGGATATAGGAGACGCTGCGTGTGCTCGATCTGACGGCGAAAGGATGTGATCCTGTCTCGGAGACGACCATGCTCTTTGGCGAGAGCTTGATCGCGATCTCGGGATGATTGACGAAGAACGTGCTGGAGCAGGCGGCTGCCGCGTGCTTGGGATTGACATGCCTGATGAAGAGCTCGACTGCCTGGAGCGAGGTGAAGCTGATGTACTCGTGGTCGTCGACCCTGCGCAGCCCGTCGAGCTCGGCCGCCACAGTCTCCCTGCAGACCTGGGGCAGCGTGTAGTAGACCGTGTCGTGCTCCTCGAGCGCATCGATGATGGTGCCGAGGCTTCCGGCCGCGTAGACACAATCGGGGATGATGACGAGGAAGCGATCGAAGTCGCGGTTACATCCCGCTACGGCATGTTGCCAAGGGACCCAATGATTGGTGCGCGCCGCCGCGGGGAGCTGCTCGAGCGGGAGCAACTCGATCTTGGCAAACCTCGACAGGGATTTGAAGCTGTCGCAGCGATCCAAGAATTCCTGGGTAGGGCGATCCGTGCAGAGCAGGAGCGTCACGTCATGATCGCGCGAGACCAGCGGAATGTTCTGCGGCTCCAGGAGGGAGGGAATGCAGTATCGGGCGAAAAAGTCTGCAAACTCCTCGCCCCACACCAGGCAGACGAGCGCCACTCGCAATTTCGTATCTCGCAATTTCGTATGCTGGTGCGGCGGCCGGAACGAAACACTCGATGCGCAGATGCGGGACCCGTTTCTGTTCGACATGCGATATGCACGCCCATCCACGAGATGGTTGGCCTGGTAGCCGCGACCGCTCCCGTCGGCGGTGATCGGCTATGCGAAAGACTGAGCTGGCTCCCCTGCGGCTCCATCGGGCACCGACGTCGTCTCCCGCAAGCCGAACGAGCATCTGCAGCTGCGATGCAAGCTCCATGGCAGGTACGCAAGGCGACTGTGCAGCGTCAAGATTGGCGGAGCGATTATGCAGTCCTAAGATAGGTCCTGTAGAGGATGGACTGCTTGCGGCGCGTGAGGCGCTTCTCGCGCCGTGAGCTCACAGCCCGGATCGCGGCAGATCAGGATGCACGCTTCGGCCTGGAGGTCATGCACGCGAGGCGTCGTGATCCGATGCGAAGCGATCGGGCTCTAGCGTCCTGATCGCGACGACCTCGCGGCAGTCGTGTCGGGATTCCGAGGCAATTGCCCCGCGCCGGTCGGCGGGTCGCCGCGGCCTAGGCCGCGGAATAGAGCCACGCTCAGCAGCAACAGCATGATCGGGATGACCCGCGAGCCCTTGCGCAAGCTGAGCTGAATGAGCGCCTCGCGGCGAGGCGCCAACGCTTCTTGACGACGAAATGTCAAAGCCTGCACGGGCGCAAAGGCGATGGCTGGTCGCGTCTGAGTCAGCATGTGGCGGAACGGCCACAAAAAATCCCGCTTTGCTCCTGCTCATGGCGATCTCCGCAAGGCACCCTTTCCGCGCGGGGGCCTGCACGGGTTGTCCGGTCGTGTGGGAAGAGTGGGCTGCGAGGGGCAGGGCGCGGCTGGCCGGTCGCGAGTGCGGGCGATAGGCTGCATTCGTGCAAGGACATTCCGTCAGGCCATCGCAACCGGATCGGTCGCGGGCGAAAATGCGGTCGCGTTCTCAAATCCATCAGGCCAGCCGATGACATCAGCGCGAATTGCCTCACGATGGTCTGCGGCCTTGGCGCTCGTTGCGGCTCTTTCCTTCCCCAACCCGGGGCACGGCCAAACCGACGATCCGTTCGCGCTTTATGCGCGCGTTCTCGAGCTGCGTCAGGCGGGCAACCTGGAGGAGGCCATCGCTTTGGCCAAGCGCGTGGTGGAGCTCAGCGAGAAGACACTGCCGAGCGACCACCCCTTCATCAAGACCAGTCGCGACAATCTTGCTGCACTCCATTGGGAAAAAGGGGACGAGATCGGCGCTCTCAACCGGCGTGTCGCGGCACTCTATCGCGCGGGCAAAATCGCGGAGGCGGCACCTTTAGCCGAGAGAATGCTCGAGCTGATTCGCGCACAGAAGGGTGAGGACCACGCGGAGACGGCGTCGGGAATGGTGTGGCTGGGGCTCCTTTACAAGCAGTTGGATCGCCTTGCCGATGCAGAGCCGCTGCTCAAACGCGCCCTCGACAACAGCGAAAGGACGCAGCCGGCAAATGGTTCTCTCGTCGCCACCCGTGCTCACCATCTCGCAGGTCTCTATCAAGACCAGGGAAGGTCCGATGAGGCCGAGGCGCTCTACAAGCGCGCCCTCGCCATCCGCGAGGGGCTGCCCGCCGAGCCCCTCGCGCTCGCGGCGACCCTGGGCAGCCTTGCCACGCTCCATTCCAGCCAAGAAAAGCTTGCCGAGGCCGAGAGGCTCTTCAAGCGCTCGCTCGAGATCCGGCAGAGCTCGCAACCGGGCAACCATGCCGATATCGCCCAGGACCTGCACAATCTCGCGACCTTCTATTCAAACCGGGGGCGGTACGCGGAAGCCGAGCTGCTGTTCAAGCGCGCCCTGGAGATCATCGAGCAGGCTCTGCCGGCCGGCCACCCCAATATTGCAAGGGTGCTGAATGGCCTGGCATTCTCCTACCGCGAACAGGGCCGCTACGCGGAAGCCGAGCCGCTGCACAAGCGGGTCGTCGAAATCAACGAGAGGGCCTACCCGGCAGGCCATTCGATCATTGCACAGAGCCTCTACAATCTGGGCCTGGTCTATCATGCCCAGCGGCGGCTGGACGAGGCCGAGACGCTCTATCGGCGCGCGCTCGAAGCACGGGAGAAGGCACTGTGGCCCGGCCATCCCGAGATCGCATGGAGCCTCCACAACCTGGCGGGCCTGCATTACGAGCGGCGCAAGTTCGGGGAGGCCGAACAGCTACTCCAGCGCGCGCTGGAGATGCGGGAGAAGGTGCTGCCCGCCTTGGACAACGCTGTTGCCCTGAACCTCAACAATCTCGCCGCTGCCGAATACGGGCGGCAGGCGTGGGAGGCGGCCGTGCGATACGCGCGCCGAGCCGGCACAATCGTCGTGCAGAGGACCAAGCGCGAGGCACGCTCCGCCGCGATCGAGCCGACGGACACCGCCAGCGCAGAGCTCGCCAACAACGACTCGGCATTCTTCTGGCTCAGGGCGGCCGCGTGGCGGCTGGCGGAGCAACAGCCTGGCCAGCATGCGGCATTGAGCGAAGAGACCTACACGGCCACCCAGTGGGCGTTCCAGTCGTCGGCCGCGTCGGCGCTTGCCCAGATGGCAGGGCGGTTTTCCAAAGGCGATGGCGAGCTTTCCCGGCTGGTTCGCGAGCGTCAGGACGCGTCGGCATCATGGCAGCGGCTCGACAAGGAGCTGATAGCCGCACGCTCCACATCTCCGGAAAAGCGCAATGCCGCGGCCGAGCAAGCGCTCCTGTCGCGTATTGCCGAGACCGAGCGACGCCTCACCGAGCTCGGCGGATTCCTGGCCAAGGACTTTCCCGAGTATGCGGCGCTGGCGGCACCCGAGCCGCTTTCCTTCAAAGCCACGCAAGAGCTACTTCGAACGGACGAGGCGCTGATCCTATTCGCCAATGACCAAAGCGAGACCTTCATCTGGGTGGTGACCAGGACCGATACGCGCTGGGTGCGCAGCAACTTGGGAGCCCAAGCGCTCCTCGATCAGGTGGCGGGTCTGCGTTGCGGGCTCGACGCGACGCTTTGGCACGATGCCACGGACTGGTCGGAGGCAACCGGGGAGTTGGCCCGGCAAAAGGCAGCGCAGATCGCCCGCCGGGCACGCTGTGAGGCGCTGGTCGGGGCCAAGCCGAAAGCCGAGCTGGTCGGGCAGACGTCGATCCAGGTGCTGCCCTTCGATGCGCTCCGCGCCCACGCGCTCTACAAGGCCCTGTTTGGCCAGGTGGAGGACCTGATCGGGGGCAAGAAGCTGCTCATCGTGCCATCGGGACCGCTCACCAGCCTGCCGCTGTCCGTGCTGGTCACCGAGCCGCCGAAGACGGCTATCCCCGCAACCCTCGGCGACTATCGCGCCATCGCATGGCTGGCCACGCAACAGCCCGTCACCGTCTTGCCGTCGGTGGCTTCGCTCAAGAGCCTGCGCCAGTCCGCCAAGGCGAGCCGCGCGAGCGGGACCTACCTCGGCATCGGCAATCCCTTGCTCGATGGGCCTCAGGACGATCCACGTTGGGGCGAGCACTACAAGACTCTCGCCCAGGCCGCGCGCGACAGCCAGCAGTGCGCAAAGTGGCCGGCGGCGCAGCGGACTGCCCAAGCTCGCGGACCGCGCGCGCCTGCCGGCCTCGCCAAGACGCTCCGCGGCGCCCGGGCTGACATCGCGCAGGTCCGGGCATGGACGCCGCTGCCGGAGACGGCCGATGAGCTGTGCGAGATCGGCCACAGGCTCGGTGTGCCGGAGAGCCAGATCCTGCTGGGCGGCCGCGCCACCGAGACGGCGCTCAAGGAGCTCTCCGACAGCGGCCGCCTCGCGGACTACGCGATCCTGCATTTCGCTACACACGGCGCGCTCACGGGCCAGGTGCAGGGCCTGGCCGAGCCGGGTCTGGTGCTGACACCGCCGGTGCAAGGCACCACCGATGCCACCGCGCTGGAGCGCGACGACGGCTTCCTCACCGGGTCCGAAATCGCCACCCTCAAGCTCGACGCCGACTGGGTGATCCTCTCGGCCTGCAACACGGCCGGAGGCGCGGGCGAAACCGCCGAGCCATTGTCGGGCATGGCCCGCGCCTTCTTCTATGCCGGCGCGCGCGCCCTGCTGGTATCGCACTGGGAGGTGGGCTCCGACGCCGCCGTCAAGCTGACGACCCGCACCTTCGCCGAGTTGAGAGCGAACCCGGCGATGGGTCGCGCAGAAGCCTTGCGAGTTTCGATGCGCGAGCTGATCGAGAAGGGCACGCCCGCCCAGGCACATCCCTCGGCGTGGGCTCCGTTCGTGGTGGTCGGGGAGGGCAGCGCGCAGGAGCCCGAGCCGCAGCCGACATCGTCAATCCCGCAGGCCCCGGCGCCGCGGGCGCCATCCACGGCAAGGAAGGCGCCCGCGTCCAAGAAACTGGACCCGCCTGACTGGCGCTCCCAGATTTTCCGGCAGTAGGTGGTGGCGAGGAGCGCGGCGAAGGGGATGCCGGCGGCCGCCGGAGGAGCATGGCCTCGCGGCGGTGGTGTCGGGTTTGGGAAGGCAATAGCCCCTGCCGGTCGGCGGATCGCGAGGCTGGGTGCGACCCCCAGGCGATCATCCTCTCGAAGCTCGACGCGAGCATCGGGTCCATATTGTATGGGTAGCCTGTGAACCGCAGACAACTCATCTGCATTCAGCGAGGTGTCCATTGCCGCCAACCCTCCATCCGTTGAACCGATCGGATCTGGCCTGGATCGAGCCCGACTGCCGCCTCGTGGTCCTTGCCCGGACGATCCAAGTGCGGGCTTCCGAAGCCGAACTGAAGAACGGCGCCGCCAACTGGGCGCGTTTTGGAGAAACCTGCCTCGGGCAGGCGCTCTATCGGCATCGCACGGTCTTTCGGAACGCTTCGGATGCGGCGGTGTGGAGCCATCTCGAACTGAGCTATTTTCGAGACATCGTTCCGGCCGAGATCATCCACGAACTCGTGGTCAGGCCGCAACCGCCC
>JBGGME010000059.1:0-4419 GCA_041288195.1 Hyphomicrobiaceae bacterium | reverse complement strand
ATTGTGATGGCGCATGGTGTTGGTCCCCTTCCGTGTCCGAGCTGCCGGCAAGCTTCTCGAATCACAGAAGAATCAACGCCATGCTCTTTGTCCATCATTCCCCGACCGGACAGCAGTGGGCTTGTCCCCGGGATCTCCTGCGCGCCGAACTTCAAGCGTTGCCGGCGCGCAATCTTGTTCCATGCAGTCTGCGGAACGATGGATCCCGGGCATGAAGCCCGGGATGACGGTGCTACTTCACCGACGAGAACGCGGTCGGCGTCATCAGCGAGCTGGTGATGTTGGCGACGATGGGCCCGTCGCGCTCGCTCTCGGCACGGGCATTGATCCACGCCGGGTCCGACTGGAACGCCGTCCACTTCTTCTCGCGGTCGGTGAGCGATTCCCATGCCAGGAAATAGTGCAGGTCGTGGTTGCCTTCGCCGATCAGCACGGTCCAGAAGCCGGCCTGCTTGATGCCGTGCTTCTCCCAGATCTTGGTGGTGTGGTTCTCAAAGCGCTTGAGCAGGGCAGGCAGGCGGCCGGGCAGGCAGCGGTACACGCGATACTCGTAGATCATGTTTCTCTCCCAGTTGAGGGCGGGGCACTATGCCGCCGGGCCGGCCGGCGGCACAAGCGTGCGATTGCGCAAGGCTGCCCGGCTAGCGCCGCTCTTTGCCGGCGGGACGGAAATCGGCCGCCGACTGGGGCGAGTAGATCTGTACGTCGATCTTCATCTTGAGGAGCTGCGGGAAGAAGCTCTGCAGGCCCTGCCCGAACAGCCACAGCAGCGCGGTCAGCATGATCAGCGCGGGGATGGCGGCAAACACCGCCTTGATGAAGAAGGTCATCAGCCGGAAGAACGGCACGTCGATGTCGGTGACTGTCGAGCCAGGCGCCGGCGCCGACATGGCGTAGCTGCCCTCGCGCTCGATCTGCGGCACCGGCGGCGGGCCTGCGGCCTCGCGCTCCCGCGCCTGGCGCTCGCGGGCCTCGCGTTCGCGAGCCTCCCGCTCCCGCGCATCCCGCTCGCGCCGGATGGTGCGCGGCAGGTCGTCGTCGGCCGTCATGGAAAAGGTCGGCTCCGGCATGCCCGCTGCTCCCGCTCGATCGCACAGTTGGAGCGAGGATCGCCCGATTGGGCCCTTGCCCGGCCGTCCGTCACGCCGGTACCCTGCCGCTCGACCGGGCACAGTGACGCAGCAATTTGGCGGTTTCGCGGTGCCCTCTCCCCATGCTGAAGAATCACGGGGAGAGGGGAACTCGGGAGGGCCTTCTCGGATGATCCAGCGCAATCCCGCCCGGTTTGCCGATGCCGACGAGGCGCGTCGGGTTGCAGAGGCCTTCGATCTGAGGCGCCTGCCGCCATCTTTCTACGCCAACCCCTACCCCACCTATCACGCGCTGCGCGAGCACGCCCCGGTGCACCCTCTCCCCGGCGGCGGCTATTTCCTCTCCCGCTATGCCGACTGCGTGGCCGTCTATAAGGACACGCACGCCTACTCCTCCGACAAGAAGCGCGAGTTCGCGCCCAAGTACGGCGACAGCCTGCTGTTCGAGCACCACACCACCAGCCTGGTCTTCAACGACCCGCCGCTGCATACGCGCGTGCGCCGCATCATCGCCGGGGCGCTGACGCCGCGCGCCATCGCCGACATGGAAGCCCCGGTCGCGGCGCTGGTCGATGGCCTGCTCGATGCGATGGCTCGCAAGGGGGAGGCCGATCTGATCGCCGACCTCGCCGCCGCCGTGCCGGTGGAGGTGATCGGCAACCTGCTCGCCGTGCCGCACGAGGAGCGCTTCCCCCTGCGCGACTGGTCGCTTGCGATCCTGGGCGCGCTCGAGCCGGTGCTGACGCCCGAGCAACAGGCCCGCGGCGAGCAGGCGGTCGCCGACTTCCTCGCCTACCTGCGCCGCCTGGTCGCCGACCGCCGCGCGCGCCCCGGCGATCCCGAGCGCGACGTCCTGACCCGCCTCATCCAGGGCGAGTCCGAAGGCGAGCGCCTCTCCGAGCGGGAGCTGCTGCACAACATCATCTTCATCCTCAACGCCGGCCACGAGACCACGACCAACCTGATCGGCAACGGTCTCTACGCGCTGCTGGAATGGCCCGAGGAGAAGGCGCGCCTCATCGCCGAGCCGCGGCTGATCCGCAGCGCGGTGGAGGAGCTGCTGCGCTTCGAAAGCTCCAACCAGCTCGGCAACCGCGCCACGACACGAGCCCTGACGCTCGGCGGCATCGACATGCCGGCCGGCACCTTCATTACGATCGGCATCGGCGCCGCCAACCGCGACCCCGCCGAGTTCCCCGACCCCGACCGCCTCGACGTTGCCCGCGAGCCCAACCGGCACCTGGCCTTCGGCTCGGGCGCACACGTGTGCGCCGGGCTCAACGTCGCGCGGCTGGAGGGCCGCATCGCGGTCCAGCGCTTCCTCGCGCGCTTTCCGGCCTATCGCCTCGCCGGCGAGCCCGTGCGCGGCGGCCGCGCCCGCTTCCGCGGCTTCCTGTCGATACCGGTTGCGCTCGGCTGAGCTCGGGACCGCTTCAGTGCAGGTCGGCCGGCACCTTGCCGCCGTTCTCGGCGAGCTTGGTCATCACCTGCTTGTGCAGCCAGATGTTCATGGACGCGGAATCGCCCATGTTGCCGGTGTAGCCGAGCTCGGTCGCGAGCGTCTTGCGCGCGGTCAGGCTGCTGTCGAGCTTCAGGAGCTTCATGAGGTCGACGATCGAATGCCGCCAGTCGAGGTCCTCGTCGGACTCGTCCTCCAGGTCGTCGAGAACCTCCGCCACATCCACCTGCCCGGCGGCAGCGGGCGGCGGCGAGGAGCCCGTGGGGGCAGAGGGCGCGACGCCCGGCGGCACCGGCGAGGCCGAAGCCTGTGCGTTGCCGAAGATCGCCGACATGATGCTTCCGAAGATACTCATGGGCCAGCTCCATTGCGAGCGTGCCCCCCGAAGCCCCAGCATAGCCGATCCCGGACACCTGCTCACGCATCCGCGCGACTTCGTAAACCGGCCCTTGACGATCCGTTGCGCATGACGCCCGGGGCAGCGCTTGCTATGCTGCGCTGCGGCAAACACGAGGGCGCGCGCATGCCAGATTTGAAGAGCCTGATCCGCACGATCCCCGACTATCCCAAGAAGGGCATCCTGTTCCGCGACGTCACCACGCTCATGGGCCACGCCCAGGGTTTCAAGGCCACCATCGAGCAGATGGCCGCTCCCTTCGCCGCCGCCGGGGTGCAGGCCGTCGCCGGCATCGAGGCGCGCGGGTTCATCCTCGGCGGTGCCATCGCCGATCGCCTCGGCTGCGGCTTCGTGCCCCTGCGCAAGAAGGGCAAGCTGCCCTGGAAGACCATCGGCCAGGAGTACACGCTGGAGTACGGCGTCGACATCATCGAGATGCACCAGGACGCCATCCGGGCCGGCGAGCGCATCCTGATCGTCGACGACCTGATCGCCACCGGCGGCACGGCGGAGGCCGCGGCCAAGCTCGTCAAGCGCTCGGGCGGCGAGATCGTCGGCGCCGCCTTCATCATCGACCTGCCCGACCTCGGCGGCATGAAGAAGCTCGAGGAGCTCGGCATCAGGAGCCACGTACTGATGGCCTTCGAGGGCCACTGAGCCCATGGCGCTCCATACTGATCAGCTGCGCGGGGCCATGGTGGCGATCGCCGCCTGGCGCGCCGATCCTGGCCGGCCCGTGGCGTGTCCCGTGTGTGGGAAGGCAGGTCTTGCCATCATCGACCGCTCGGCGCGGCCCTACGCGGAGTGGTATGCGCTCGCCTGCGCCGCTTGCGGACTGGACGAGACGCTCCATATTCCGCTCGGACCACCGGTGCAATCGCTGGACTGACATGAACATCGACGGCAAATCCTATCGCACGATCTGGCTCGCGAACGACGGCTGGTCGGTCGACATCATCGACCAGACGCGGCTGCCGCACGAGCTCGTCATCGTCACGCTCAAGACGCTCGATGATGCCGCCAAGGCCATCCTCACCATGCAGGTGCGCGGCGCGCCGCTGATCGGCGTCACGGCCGCCTACGGCGTGTGCCTGTCGTTGCGCACGGACCCCTCCGACGAGGGCCTCGACCGCGCCATCGCCCATTTGGCCAAACAGCGGCCCACCGCCATCAACCTGCGCTGGGCGCTCGATGAGATGCGCGCCACCGTCCGCAACCTGCCGCGTCCTGCGCGGGCCGCCGCCGCCTACCAGCGCGCGGCCGAGCTCGCCGACGCTGATGTTGCGACCAACCGCGCCATCGGCACCTACGGCGCCAAGCTGATCGCGGCTGCCGCCGTGCGCAAGAAGCCGGGCGAGCCCGTCAACATCCTGACCCACTGCAATGCCGGCTGGCTCGCCTGCGTCGATGTGGGTACGGCCACCGCGCCCATCTACGAGACCCACGACCGCGGACAGCCGCTGCACGTGTGG
>JBGGME010000058.1:0-5366 GCA_041288195.1 Hyphomicrobiaceae bacterium | reverse complement strand
CGCATCATCGACGGGTTGATGCGCCGCAAGGGCAAGTTCGACGCCATCATCGTGGAGACCACCGGGCTCGCCGATCCGGCGCCAGTGGCGCAGACGTTCTTCATGGACGAGAACGTCGGCCGCAAGACCAAGCTCGACGCGGTGGTGACGGTGGCCGACGCCAAGTGGCTCAACGACCGGCTCAAGGACGCGCCCGAGGCCAAGAACCAGATCGCCTTCGCCGACGTCATCCTGATCAACAAGACCGACCTGGTGAAGCCCGAGGAGCTCGGCGAGGTCGAGGCGCGCATCCGCGGCATCAACCCCTATGCCAAGGTGCACAAGACCGAGCGCTGCAGGATCGCGCTGCCGGAGGTGCTCGGCCGCAACGCCTTCGACCTCGACCGCATCCTCGACATCGAGCCGGAATTCCTCGCCGGCGACGGCCACGACCATCATCACGACCATCACCACGACCACGATCACGGCGACGGCCATCACCACCATCATCATGGCGGCGGGCTCAAGCACTATCACGACGAGGAGATGCAGTCGGTTGCGATCAGGACCGACCGGCCGCTCGATCCCGACAAGTTCTTTCCGTGGGTGCAGCAGCTGGTGCAGGAGGAGGGACCGAGCATCCTGCGCTGCAAGGGCATCCTCGCGTTCAAGGACGACCCCGACCGCTTCGTGTTCCAGGGCGTGCACATGATCCTCGGCGGCGACCACCAGCGGCCCTGGCAGGACGGCGAGAAGCGCGAGAGCCGCGCCGTCTTCATCGGCCGCAAGCTGCCGGAGGAGAAGATCAGGCAGGGATTTGCCGACTGCGTGGCGTGAACCGCGGCGGCCGATCTTGGATGCCTACGGGCGTCGTGAGGGTTCTCCCGTTGGCGTTTCGTTGTGGACTGCGGCGGCGCATGTGACCGAGCAACGACCAGATACCCCATCCGTCGTCGAGCGTACACGACCGGTTGCCGCAGGCGCGGCCGTCGTCGCGGTGCATTTTCTCGGCACCACCGCGGCGTTCGTGCTCGGCGAAGAGACGCTGCTGCTGGTCGGCAAGGACGGCGCCGAGCGGCGCGTGGCGGTCCATGGCGGCGCGATCCTGGCGTCGGCGTCGGACGGCGCCCGCGTCATCACCGGCGGCGATGACGGCAAGCTGTCGGCAACCGACGCCAAGGGCGACAGCGAAGTCCTCGCCGCCGACGAGAAGCACCGCTGGATCGATCACGTCGCGGTCGGGCCCAACGGCGTGCTCGCCTGGTCGGCCGGCAAGCAGGCCTTCGCGCGCACCGCCAAGGGCGCGCAGCATGTACTCGAAGCCCCTTCGACGGTCGGCGGGCTGGCGTTCGCCCCCAAGGGCTTCCGGCTCGCCATCGCCCATTACAACGGCGCCACGCTCTGGTACCCGAACGCGCGCGACGCCCCGCCGGAGAAGCTCGAATGGAAGGGGTCGCATCTCGGCGCCAGTGTGAGCCCGGACGGCAAGTTCGTGGTGACTACCATGCAGGAGCCCACGCTGCACGGCTGGCGGCTCGGCGACCGCAAGGACATGCGGATGTCGGGCTACGGCGCGCGCGTGCGCTCGCTCGGCTGGAGCGCGGACGGCAGGTGGCTCGCCACCTCGGGCTCGACCCAACTGATCCTGTGGCCGTTCCAGGGCAACGACGGACCCATGGGCAAGACGCCACGGCTGCTGGCACCGACCGAGGCGCAGGTCGAGGCGATCGCCTGCCATCCCAAGCAGGAGGTGGTGGCAGTCGGCTACGCCGACGGGCTCATCCTCATCGTGCGCATCGAGGACGACGCCGAGGTGCTGGCGCGCAAGCCCGCGGCCGCGCCGGTCACCGCGCTCGCCTGGAGCGCGGCCGGCAACATGCTCGCCTTCGGAACCGAGGACGGCGAGGCCGGCGTCATCGATCTCTGATGATCGGCGCCGAGCCTTACTTTTTCGCGGCTCCGCCCTTCGATGCCGGGCGAGCGGGAGCCGCAGGCGCCAGCGCACTCTCCGGCAGCCGGTTCCAGACCTGGCTGCGGCCGAACAGCGAAATGCCGAGATAGCCGCGCACCTCGAGCTTCTGCCCGTCCGGGCTGAGCTTCATCAGCGCGCGATAGACCGCGCCGTCGCGCGGGTCCATGATCGTCCCATTCTCATAGGACAACCCCTGCCGCTGCATGCCTTTGATCAAAGCGAGGCCGAGCACCGGCTTGCCCCGCTCATCGCCTTCGCATTTGTCGCAGGACCAGTTTTCGTCTTCGCCGGGCTTGAAGAAGATTTTGACGATGTTGCCCATATAGACGCCGTTGCGCTCGACGATCTTGAACCAGCTTTCGGGCTGCCCAGTCTTCTCGTCGACCTGCTCCCACAGCCCTACCGCCGAGGGCTGGGTGGCCGGGGCGGCCACGCCGGCCCCGGCCGCAAGCACCGCCCCAATGATGGTCAGCCTCTGCAAAAATGTTCCCATCGTCACCCTGCACAGATTGCTGTTGACCCGTCCCCGCCCGGCCCCGTCCGCGGTTCCATGGAACCAGAGTGTGGTGATTTCTTGGAAATTTCAATGACGGGGGGTGGCATTTGGGCGGCCTCAGGAACCAGCCCGAGCGTTCCCCGTTTCTCCTACAGAACCGGGGAGAAACCAGGACGGGAACGCCATGACTTTACGTGTATCAACATCGCGCATTTGCGCCCGCGTGTCCGGGGCAATGCTCGTCGCGGCTTTCTTTACCGCCGCTCCGATCGCCGGGAGCATGTCTGCGCAGGCGCAACGGGAACCTGCGTCGCCGCAGATGCAAAAGCAGCAGCCTGGTTCCCCGCAGATGCAGCAGCGGGGTGGCCCGCGGGTTGAGCAACGCGGTCCCGGGCAGGCGCAAGGCCAAGCCCAGGGCCAGGCCCAAGGCCAGGTCTCGGTTTCGACTGAGGCCCGGATCGCGCTGGAACCGCACGGCCGCTGGCAGCGGCATGCTCGCTGGGGCGAGGTCTGGATCCCGGCCAACCGCAGCAACGACTGGCGCCCCTACACGGTGGGACGTTGGGTCTACACCGAGGACTGGGGCTGGTACTGGGTCGAGGCCGAGGAAGAGGCCAGTTGGGGCTGGGTGACCTATCACTACGGCCGCTGGATCTCCGATGACAATCTCGGATGGGCCTGGGTGCCGGGTGAAGAATGGGGACCCGGCTACGTGCAGTGGCGGCACGGCAAGGAATATGTCGGCTGGGCGCCGCTGCCTCCGGAAGAGATCATCGTCGAATATCGCGAGCGGCCCACGGTCTGGGCCTTCGTCCGGGTCCGCGATTTCGCGGTTGCCCCGCGGCTCGTCCGCGTGATCCTGCCGGTGCGCGAATATCCGGTCTACGTGCGTGACACCGTGGTGGTGAACCGGACCGTGGTGTTCAGCGACCACCGGCGCTACGCGGTCAATCCGGGGCTGCCGGCCGCGTTCGTGGCGGCCGCGATCGGTCGGCCGCTGCGCGCCTACGAGGTGCGTCCGCGCATCTTCGCCGGAACGGCGCGGATCCCGGGCGCGATCGAGGTCCGCGCCCAGGATGTCCGCAATCGCAACTTCCGCGCCCAGGCGATGGTGCGCGAGACGCGGACCGAGATCCGGCCGACCGCCCAGGCGCCGGCGCCGCAGCCGCTCGCCGCCGGCGAGAAGGGCCGCCTCGGCGACAATCCGCCGCGCGCCGCGCGCGAAGGAGCGACCACCGGCCAGGCTCCCCAGCAGCAGCCGCAACCCCAGCAGGGCCAGCAGCAGCCGCAACAGGGCCAGCAGCAGCAAACTCCGCAGCAGCAGCAGCGTGGACAGCAGCAACAGCAGAAGCAGCAGCAGGGCACCGAGGGCCGCGCCACGCAGGACCAGCCCAAGCAAGGGCAATCCAAGCAGGAGCAGCCCAAGCAGGTACCGGCCGAGCGTAGCGGCGCGCAGCAGCGGCAACAGCAGCAGAAGCAGCAGCCGAGCACCGAGGGTCGCGGCGCGCAGGAGCAGCCCAAGCAGGAGCAGCCGAAGCAGGCGCCTGCCGAGCGACGCGGCGTCCAGCAGCGGCAGGAGCAAGGCACGCAAGGCCGCGGCGGTGCCGAGCCCAAGCGCGAGCAGCCGCAGACCGAGCGCCGCGGCATTGAGCGGCAGCCGCAAGGCGAGCGCAGCAGCGGCCCGCGGCAGGAGCAGGGCACGCAAGGTCGCGGCGGCGGTGGTGGACCGAGCCAGGCAGCGCCGCAGCCGCGCAGCCAGCCCAGCGGCGGCACCGAGGGCCGCGGTGGCGGCGGCGGACCGAGCCGAGCGGCGCCACCGGCAGCCCGGCAAGAGCGCGGCCAAGGCGGCGGCACCGACGGCCGCGGTGGTCCGGGCGGCCGCTAGCAGCTGTTCTCTTCAAGAAGCCAAAACGGGCGGCCTCCGGGCCGCCCGTTCTCGTTGCTGGGTCCACCACAAGAAAAGCGGGCGCCGGATCGCGGCGCCCGCTCTCGTCTGCTCAAGGTCCGCCTTTAGCTCACCAGCACGTTCGAGAACTGCCACGGATCGCTGCGGTCGACCGCCTCCGGGAACAGCTCGTCGCGGCCGACGAGCGGCGTCCAGTCGGTGTAGCGGCCGATCACCGGCCCGAGATAAGGCCGCTGCAGCTCCAGGCAGCGCCGGAAGTCCATCTCGTCCACCTCGACGATGCCGCGCTCGGGGTTCTCCAGCATCCACACGATGCCGGCGAGCACCGCCGAGGTGACCTGCAGGCCGGTGGCGTTCTGGTAGGGCGCCAGCCGCCGCGTCTCCTCGATCGAGAGCTGCGAGCCGTACCAGTAGGCGTTCCTGGCGTGGCCGTAGAGCAGCACGCCCAGCTCGTCGATGCCGTCGACGATGTCGTCCTCCGAGAGGATGTGCCAGGTCTGCTGCGGCTTCCACTGCGCGCCCGCGAGCTCGTGCAGGGACAGCACGGCGTCGTCGCAGGGGTGATAGGCATAGTGGCAGGTCGGCCGGTAGACCACCTTGCCGTTCTCCCGCAGCGTGAAGTAGTCGGCGATCGAGATCGACTCGTTGTGAGTCACCAGGAAGCCGTGCTGGGCCTGCGCGGTGGGCGTCCACGAGCGCACCCGCGTGCCGGCGCCCGGGCGCTTGAGGTAGATCGCCGCGTCGCAGCCGAAGTCGTGCCGCGCCGCGCCGGGCGGCATCGCCTTTTCGTGCGTGCCCCAGCCGAGCTCGGACGGCTGCATGCCCTCCGACAGGAAGCCTTCCACCGACCAGGTGTTGACGAACTTGCCCCTCGGCTTGGGGTCGCGGGCGCGCTGGGTGTCGCGCTCGGCGATGTGGATGCCCTTGACGCCGGTGCGCTGCATCAGCCGCGCCCAGTCCTCGCGGGTCTGCGGTTCGACGAAGTCGAGCTTGAGCTCGCCGGCGATGTCGAG
>JBGGME010000057.1:0-15588 GCA_041288195.1 Hyphomicrobiaceae bacterium | reverse complement strand
GCGCGCGCACACATGATGTCGGCAGCCGCCATGGGCGCCACGGCGTTCCAGAAGGCGCTGGGCGCCATCCATGCGCTCTCCCACCCCGTGGGCGCCCTCTACGACACCCACCACGGGCTCACCAACGCGGTGTTCATGCCCTACGTGCTGGTCTTCAACCGGCCGGCGATCGAGCCGCGGATCACGCGCCTCTCCGCCTACCTGGGGCTCGAGCCGACCTTCGATGCGTTCCTGGCCTGGGTGCTGGAGCTGCGGGCCCGCATCGGCATTCCCCACACGCTGGCCGGCCTGGGGGTCGACGACGCCAGGTTCGATCTCATGAGCCGCATGGCCCCCAAGGACCCCACCGCCGGCGGCAACCCGGTGCCCATCGACGAGGCCGCCTGCCGGCGGCTCTACGAGGCTGCGGCGGCCGGCCGCGTCTGAGTTGCAGGGCCTGTTCCCCCCGGTACATCGCGGCCGCGCCTCTTCTCCTATGGTGCTCCTACGACAGCGCAACGCCCCCGGCCCCCTGCGCTCGGATCTGAGACGCAACACACGCCATGGAGAGAGAGATGAAGACGATCATGAGCGCGCTGGCCCTTTCCGTGCTGGCCGCCGGTTTTGCCGCCCCCGCGAGCGCCGACTACCGCATCCCCTCGGTTGTCAGCCCGTATGTCGACAAGTACGTCGGCTCCGGGAACGTCGAGGGCAGCCGGTACGTCAAGGCGCGCCGCTTCGCGACCCAGGACGAGTACATCGCCGACAGCAAGCCCGTCGGCAGCGGCAGCTGGTGGCAGCAGATGGACCGCGAGCAGCGCGGCGGCCGCCGCTGAGCCTGTCATCCCGGAGGTCGCGCAACGACCATCCGGGACCCAGCCCCAATAAGCTTCGTAGGAGAGGCGTCAAGCCCGGGAGGGTCTGACGCCCTTTCTATTTCTCGTCGACGATAGGGTTGGCGAGCACGCCGATCTTCTCGACCTCCACCTCGACCTTGTCGCCGGCTTTCATCCACGCCGGCGGCTTCCTCGCATGCGCGACGCCCGACGGCGTGCCCGTGGCGATGATGTCGCCGGGCTCCAGCGTCATGAACTCGGACAGGTACTCGATGGTCTTGGCGGTGGAGAAGATCATGTCGGAGGTGTTGGAGTCCTGCATGGTCTCGCCGTTGACGCGGGTGGTGATGCGCAGCCCCGACGCGCCCGGCGGCAGCTCGTCTGCCGTGACGACCCAGGGCCCCAACGGCCCGGTGCCGTCGAAGTTCTTGCCCGGCGTCCACTGCGAGGTCTTGCGCTGGAAGTCGCGCACCGAGACGTCGTTGAAGAGCGTGTAGCCGAACACGTGCTCGAGCGCCTTGGCCTCGGGGATGTGGCGGCCGCCCTTGCCGATGACGATGGTGAGCTCGCACTCGTAGTCGAGCTGGGTCGACACCTTGGGTCGGATCACCGGCGCGCCCGCCGGCACGAGCGAGGTCGGCACACGCAGGAAGAAGGAGGGGTATGTCGGGATGGCGTGGCCGCCTTCCTTGGCGTGCAGCGCGTAGTTGAGCCCGACGCAGACGATCTTGCCCGTCGGCTCGATCGGCAGCGCCGGCTTCACGCTGTCGAGGGCGAGCTTGGCGGAGGCGGGAGCCTTGGCCGCAGCCGACTTGACGGCGCCGAGCCCGCTGGGCCCCGCTAGGATCAGGCTCTTGAGGTCCTTGGGCAGCGAGGCATCCGCCGCGCCGAGATCGATCACCGTCTTGCCCTCGACCAGCCCGAGCGCTGCGCCCTTCCCCTTCTCGAACATCATCAGTTTCATGAGCCATCTCCCAACTCTGCACCAACGTGTCATACCGGGGCTCGTCCCCGGTATCCAGCCATCAACACGCGCCGGAGCGCGCGGAACGATGGATCCCGGCGACACCGGCCTGCGCCGGTGCAGGCAAGCGCCGGGATGACTAGCTTCGCGCCGCGGCCTCGTCGGCGCGGATCTGGGCGATAGAGCGCTCGCGGTGCTTCAGCCACCAGCCATACTGCACGGGCCAGTCGTCCATGGCATCGAACGCCCTGCGCCCCAGCGCGATCTCGGCCATCTGCGGCCAGCACGGGTTGACGAGCGCCTCGCGGCCGACGGCGATGAGATCGGCTCGGCCCTCCTGCAGAACCTGTTCCGCAAAGTGGGGATCGATGATGAGCCCGACCGCCATCGACATGATGCCGGCCTCGCGCCGCACGCGCTCGGCATAGGGCACCTGGAAGCCCCACGTGCGCTTGACGCGCGCGGCAGTCGCCGAGCCTACGAGGCCGCCCGAGGAGCAGTCGATCACGTCGATGCCGCGCGCCTTGAGCTCCCTGGCGTAGGCGACGGTATCGTCCATGGTCCAGCCGCCCTCCATGCCATCGACGGCTGAGACGCGCAGGAACACCGGCTTGTCCTTTGGCCAGGCCGCGCGCACGGCCTCCGCCACCTCGAGGGGAAATCGCGTGCGGCCCGCGAAGTCGCCACCGTAGGCGTCGTTGCGCTTGTTGGAGAGCGGCGACAGGAAGGTGTGCATCAGGTAGCCGTGGGCGTTGTGGATCTCCAGCGCCTCGAAGCCCGCCTCCAGCGCCCGCTTGGCCGCGTCCACCCAATGCCCCTTGAGCTGGGAGAGATCGGCGACCGAGAGCTGGCGCGGCACGATCATGCCCTCGGCCATCGGCTCGGCGGTGGGGCTGACAATGTCCCACTTCTTCTCGCCGCGGGCGAAGTCCTCGGCGTTGAGCGGGCCGTTGCCGAACCAGGGCCGCTGCATGGAGCCCTTGCGTCCCGCGTGCGCGATCTGGATGCCGGGCACGACGTTATGCGCCTTCATGAAGCTTGCGATGCGCTGCAGCGGCGGGATGTGCGCCGAGGACCAGATGCCGAGATCGCCATTGGTGATGCGACCCTGGTCGGTGACCGCCGTCGCCTCGACGAACACGAGTCCCGCGCCGCCCAGTACCAGCCGGCCCCAGTGCGCGAAGTGGAAATCCTGGGCGATGCCCTCGACCGCCGCGTAGGTGGCCATGGGCGCGATCACGACGCGGTTCTTGAGCGTGACGTCGCGGAGCTTGATGGGCGTGAACAGCAGCGGCTTGGTCATCGGCGGGTGCAGCCTCGTCGTGAGCGGTGTGCGGGCGGCCTGAAACGCAGCAGGTTGCCACGGGCGCTGTCAAGGGTCCGCTGCGCGCTCCCTCTCCCATTCCTTCAATGGGGAGAGGGGATCATGGCGCGCCGTCGATGCCGAGATAGGCCTGGCGCACGCGGTCGTCGTTGAGGAGCTCGGGCCCGGTGCCGGTCATGACGATGCGCCCGTTCTCGAGCACGTAGGCGCGGGCTGCGAGCTTGAGGGAGGCGACCACGTTCTGCTCGACCAGCAGCACGGTCATGCCCTTCTCGTTGAGCGCGCGGATGGTGCGGAACAGCTCCTGCACCAGCGCCGGCGCGAGCCCCAGCGAGGGCTCGTCGAACATGATGAGCTCAGGCTTGCCCATCAGGCAGCGGCCGATCGCCAGCATCTGCTGCTCGCCGCCCGACATGGTGCCGGCGGCCTGGGCGCGGCGCTCGGCGAGGCGCGGGAACATGGCATAGACCTCGGCCATGGTCTGGCGCAGGGACGACCGCGCGCGAGGCAGCAGCGCGCCCATCTCGAGGTTCTCCTCGACGGTGAGTGTCGGAAACACCTGCCGCCCCTCCGCGACCTGGCCGATGCCGAGATTGCAGATGCGATAGCTCGGCAGCCCAGTGATGTCCTGGCTGCGGAAGCGGATACGTCCGGCGCGGGGGCTCTCGATGCCGGCAATGGTGCGGATCAGGCTCGACTTGCCGGCGCCGTTGGCCCCCACGATGGCGACGAGCTCGCCCTCCCGGGCCGCAATCGAGATGTCGTCGAGCGCCTGTGCGTCGCCGTAGAACAGATCGATCTTGTCGACCTCGAGGATCACACCGCCTCCTCGCCCAGGTAGCATTCGAGCACGGCGGGATCGCGGGTCACCTGCGCCGGGGGACCGGAGGCGATCACCTCGCCGTGGTGCAGGACGATCACCTGCGCCGACAACGCCATCACCGCGCGCATGACGTGCTCGATGAGCAGGATGGTGAGGCCGAGCCTGGCGTTGAGCTCGCGCAGAACGGCGACCATGTGGTCCATCTCGGTCGGGCGCAGGCCTGCCATCACCTCGTCGAGCAGCAGGATCTTCGGGCCCGTCGCCAGCGCCCGTGCAACCTCGAGCCGCTTGCGCTCGGGCAGCGTCAGCGAGGAGGCCATGTGATCGAGCTTCGGCCCGAGCCCGAGCTGCTCGATGACCTCGCCCGCCTTCTGCCTCGCCTCGCGCACGCCGGCGGTGGCGTTGAGCGCGCCGACGATGACGTTCTCCATCACGGTCAGGCCGGCGAACGGCTTCACCAGCTGGAAGGTGCGACCGACGCCGGCGCGGCAGATCTGGTCGGAGCGCCAACCGTCGATGCGCGCCCCGCCAAGCCTCACCTCGCCGGCATCAGGCCGATAGACGCCAGCGACCAGGTTGAAGCACGTTGTCTTGCCGGCGCCGTTGGGACCGATCAGCGCCACGATCGAGCCCTCGGGAACGCTGAAGCTCACGTCCTGCACGGCCTTGAGGCCGGCGAAGCTCTTCGACACGGAGCTGAGCTCGAGCAGCGCTGCCATGTCAGCCCCCGCCGCCCGTGTCGCTTTTGCCGGGCTTGTCGCCCCCCTGGATGCGCTTGCCGTCGAGGCCCAGAGCCTTGCTCAGCGGCGGCCAGATGCCGTCGGGCAGGAACATGACGACGACGAGCAGGCAGACGCCATAGAACACCTGCTTGATGCCGGGGATGTCGATGCCGAAGGCATGCATGATCTCGCCCAGGGATTCGGCGAGCGCAGTCAGCACGAACGCCCCCACGATGGGCCCGAACAGCGTGCCGATGCCGCCGATGATGGGGCCCAGGATCAGCTCGATCGAGCGCGAGATGTGGAACACCTGCTCGGGGAACAGATTGTTGTAGTAGAAGGCGAACACCACGCCGCCGAGCGACGTCATCGCCGCCGACAGCACCACCGCGTACATCTTGTAGCGGAAGATGTTGATGCCCAGCGCCTGCGCCGCCTCGGGGCTCTCGCGGATCGCGAGCCAGTAGTAGCCGACACGAGCCCTCAGCAGCAGGTGGCAGAGCACGAAGGCGGCCACCGTCATGGCGAGCATCAGGTAGTAGAACATGGTCGGGCTGCCGCGCAGGTTCCAGAGGTCGCTGCGGGTGTAGTTGGCGACGGGCAGGAAGAATCCGGCCGAGCCGCCGACCCAGCTCCAGTGGTCGAAGCCGATGCGCGCGAACTCGGCAAAGGCGATGGTCAGGATGGCGAAGTAGACGCCGGAGACCCCGAAGCGGAACGCCAGGAAGCCGATGATGGCGCCGGCCGCCGCGGATATGGCGATGGAGGCGCCGAGTCCGATCCACGGGCTGACGCCGTAGTGCACGTAGAGGGCCGCGGCCGCGTAGGCGCCGAGGCCCACGTAGAGTGCGTGCCCGAGCGAAAGCTGCCCGGCAAACCCCATCATCAGGTTCCAGGCCTGCCCCACGTACGCGAAGTAGAGAATGAGGATCAGGACGGTGATGAGGTAGTCGTTGACGACGATCGGCAAGGCGACCAGAAGTGCGAGCAGGATCGAGAGCAGGACCAGTCCGCGGCGCGGCACTCCCCCTAGCAGGATCTTCCTCATGACGTGCTCATGACTGGCGCTTGCCGAGAATGCCCTGCGGGCGGAACAGCAGCACGAGCACGAGCAGGCCGAAGGCGAACATGCTCTTGGCCGATGGCGTGAACAGCAGGCCGCCCAGAGCCTCGGTGAGGCCGATCAGCACGCCGCCGAGCAGCGCTCCGGGCATCGAGCCGAGGCCGCCGGTGATGACGATGACGAAGGCGAGCAGCGTATAGGCCGGCCCCAGCGGCGGCGTGACGTCGACCAGCAGCACCATCATCGCGCCCGCCGCCCCGACGCAGGCCGCGCCGAGACCGAAGGTGAGTGCGTAGAGCTGCTTGACGTTGAGACCGACCACGAGGGCGCCCATGTAGTTGTCGGCGCAGGCGCGGATCGCCTTGCCTGCAAGCGTGAAGCGGAAGAAGGCGAACAGTGCGGCCGCCACGGCAAGGGCCGCAATGGCCGCATAGAGCTTGGTGGCGTCGACGATCAGGGCCCCGAGCTGGAAGCTGTCGAAGGCGTAGCGGGTCTGCACGCTCTGCGCGTCCGGCCCGAAGATGATCAGCAGCACATTGACCATGATCAGCGCGATCGCCACCAGCAGCATGAACTGACTGTGCTCGGGGCGGTTGATGAAGGGATTGATGAGGCCTCGCTGCATGACGTAGCCGAGCGCGAACAGCACGGCGGCGATCGGGACCAGCATGACCAGCGGATCGAGCTTGAAGGCCGCAAACAGCGCGATGGCGATGTACATGGCGATCGTCATCATCTCGCCGTGCGCGAAGTTGACGACGCGCACCACGCCGAAGATCACCGACAGGCCGAGCGCCATCAGGCCGTAGACGAGGCCGGTCAGGAGGCCGCTGACGGCGACGTTGAGATAGATCGCTGCGGGCACGTGGGGATCCGCCAACAAAGGGGCTCCGGCCACCGCCCGTGGTCGGGGGCGGCCGGGAACTCTATCAAGCCGTCGGACGTCAGGCGCGCTTGTCGTAGGGCCGCATCGGCCATTGCACCTTGGCGTTGGCCGCCCCCTTCGGCGCCACCGTCACGAGCTTGCCGTCGCGGTTCTGGATGGCGGCGTTCTTCAAGGTGGCGTTCTGGCCTTTGGCATCGAACTTGATGCCGGGGCCGATCGAGACGTTGTCCTTTATGTCCGTCGCGCGGATGGCGTCCGCCAGGGCTTTGGGGTCGGCGGAGCCGGCGCGCTTGTAGGCGTCGGCGGCGATCAGCAGGGCCTCGAACGTATAGATGTGATTGGTGTTGAGGTTGATGCCGGGATGCGCCTTTGCCAGTGCCGCCTCGAGCTGCTTGCTGAGGGCCTTGTTGGGGTCGTACCATGGCACGAAGCTGAGGGGGTCGTCGGCCAGCTTGCCCAGCGTCTTGAGGTACTGGTCCTCGTACCAGCCGGGCCCCATGCTGAGCACGCCCATGGGCGTCCAGCGCTGCTTGACGAGCTCGCGGGTGAGCAACATGGCATCGTTGAGGCGACTGACCAGCAGCAGCGCCTCGGCCCCCGTCGCCTTGGCCTTCGCCACCTCCACCGACAAGTCGCGGGCGGCCGGATCGTAGGCGATGGTCTCGAGGATCTTGTAGGGCATGTTGAACTTCGGCATGACGCCGTCGATGCCCTTCTGCATGGCCGTGCCGAAGGTATCGTTCACGTGCATGAAGGCGACCGACTTGGGTGCCGAGCCGGCGGCCTCGAAAATCTCCTTCTGGTTGCTGAAGGCGTCGCCCAGGATCATCGGCGCGGTGGGGAAATTGCGGAATACGAACTTGTAGCCCTGCTCGGTGATGGGCGGAGCCGCTGCAATGTTGATCACGAGCGGAATGCCCTTCTGCTCGGCCACCTGCGCGATTGCCGTGGTCTGGCCGGAGTCGAAGGCGCCGACGAGCAGCTGCGCGCCCTCGCTGATCAGGCGCTCGGCGCGGGCGCGGGACACCTCGACGTTGGACTCCGTGTCGCCGTTCATGATGGCGAGCTCGGGAAGCTTCAGGTCCTTGAGGATGCCCGCGGCGATCTCCACGCCGCGCTGGCAGTCTTGGCCGATGCCCGCCTGTACGCCCGAGCGCGGCAGCAGCACGCCGACCTTCAAGGGTGCGCCCTGGGCGTGGCCGATGCTGAACGGACCCGTTCCCGCAAGCATTCCGGCGGCCCCGAGACCACCGAGGCCAGCGGTGAATGTGCGTCGGGAAAGGCCGGTGTGGGCGCCGGCGGGCTTGCGATGCGATCTGTCGGTCATTGCAGTCCTCCCATGAGCGGGTCTCGGCCCGCGTTGCAGTGTCGATGGCTTGGCCAGTAGCTTGGCAAGAGATGAGCGCTGCGTTGTGGCCCCATATCGTCCATTGTGATGGACTTTGACTTTGCGCGCTGCCTAACGCTTATTGTTGCTTAGAACAACAGATTGCGTCAACAGCAACCAAGGATCGCGCGTGACCGAGCGACAGCTGCCCGACGATTCCATCGGCAACGCCGACGCACCCCGCCGAGAGCGCCTGCGCCGTCGGCGCGAAGTGATCGCGCTCGGCTCGCTGGAGAACCATCTCGGCTACTTTGTGCGCCGCCTGCAGGTGTGGATATTTCATGATTTTGTGCGCACGCTCGCCGCCCACGACATCCGCCCGGCGCAGTTCTCTGTGCTGGTCGTGATCGAGGCCAATCCGGGCCTGTCCCAGGCCGATCTCGCCGACACACTCGGCATCGAGCGGGCGCGCCTGGTGCGGCTGCTCGACGGCCTCGAGAAGCGCGGCCTGATGCGGCGCGAGGCCTCGCCCGTGGACCGGCGCTCGCACGCCCTGTTCCTGACCGAGGCCGGCGAGAAGGCGCTCGGGCCCGTCAAGGCGCTTGCCGCCGAGCACGAGGCGAACCTGACCGAGCGGCTGGGCCGCGAGAAGCATGACGCCCTGCTCGAGGCGCTGCGGGAGCCAGGGTAGCGAGTTGGTCGCTGGCGGCGCGACGACCGGGGCGTACGCGAGCAGGTCAAGTCGCCGCCCATTCTCGCAGAACGATGAGTGCTTCGGCCGCCTGATGTTGCTCTGCCGGCATGAGGCGCTCATGTGGAGGCTTGCCGGCCTCTGATCTCAAGAGATCGGGGTCCCTGGAATGCCTTCTTGTCCCTTCCACTCCGCTCAGGGCTTCACCTGCTTGGCGCAGGCTCGCCGCGTAGTAGAGCTTACCGATGCCGACCGCCGTCATCGTCGCCACGCAGATCGCACAGGGTTCGCACGAGCTGTAGAGCTCGCAGCCCGAGAGATCGACTGTCTGGAGGCGGCGGCAAGCGTCGCGGATCGCCTCGACCTCCCCGTGAGAGGTCGGATCGAAAGAGGCCTTCGACAGATTGAAGCCTTCGCCGACAATGCGGCCGTTCTTCACCACCACGGCTCCGAAGGGCTCGGCGCCCGGTGTGGAAATAGCCCTGCGCGAAAGCTCGATGGCGCGCCGCATGAGGCCTGGATCATATTCCCACATGGCGTCGACCTTGCGTTAGGCTGCTGAAGCCGGCTCGCGAATGAGACGGTGGGCGCGCGCCGGCATTCATGCCGTCTGCTCATAAAGCTCGCGCCCGATCAGCCAGCGGCGGATCTCGCTGGTGCCGGCGCCGATCTCGTAGAGCTTGGCGTCGCGCAGCAGGCGGCCGGTCGGGTAGTCGTTGATGTAGCCGTTGCCGCCCAGCAGCTGCACGGCATCGAGCGCGATCTGCGTCGCCTTCTCGCTCGCGTACAGGATCGCGCCCGCCGCATCCTTGCGCGCGGTCTCGCCGCGGTCGCAGGCCTTGGCCACCGCGTACACGTAGGCCTTGCAGGCGTTCATGGTCGTGTACATGTCGGCGAGCTTGCCCTGCACGAGCTGGAAGGTGCCGATCGGCGCGTCGAACTGCTTCCTCGTGTGCACGTACGGGATCACCACGTCAATCGCCGCGTGCATGATGCCGAGCGGGCCCGCCGCCAGCACCGCGCGCTCGTAGTCGAGCCCGCTCATGAGCACGTTGACCCCGCGGCCGACCTCGCCCAGCACATTCTCGGTCGGCACCTCGCAGTCCTGGAAGATGAGCTCGCCCGTATCGGAGCCGCGCATGCCCAGCTTGTCGAGCTTCTGCGCGGTCGAGAATCCCTTGAAGCCCTTCTCGATCAGGAATGCGCTGATGCCGCGCGGGCCGGCTGCCGGATCGGTCTTGGCGTAGACCACCAGCAGGTCGGCGCAGGGGCCGTTGGTGATCCAGAACTTGGTGCCGTTGAGGACGTAGCGGTCGCCCTTCCTCTCGGCCCTGAGCTTCATGGAGACGACGTCGGAGCCCGCTCCCGGCTCCGACATGGCGAGCGCGCCCACGTGCTCGCCCGAGATCAGCTTCGGCAGGTACTTGCGCTTCTGGGCGTCCGAGCCGTTGCGCCGCAGCTGGTTGACGCACAGGTTGGAGTGGGCGCCGTAGGAGAGGCCGACCGCCGCCGAGCCGCGGCTGATCTCCTCCATGGCGATGACGTGCTCGAGGTAGCCCAGCCCCGAGCCGCCGTACTCCTCCTCCACCGTGATGCCGTGCAGGCCGAGGTCACCAAGCTTCGTCCACAGGTGCCGAGGGAACTCGTTGGTCTTGTCGATCTCGGCGGCGAGCGGCGCCACCTCGTCGGCCGTGAAGCCGCGCACGGAGGCGCGCAGCTGATCGGCGGTCTCGCCGAGGTCGAAATTGAGCGACGGCAAGTCGTTGGGGATCATGGGGCGTGTCTCCCTTCAGCGTTGCTTCCTGGCTAACGCCCGCCCTTGAACTGGGCAAGGACCGATTCGATGCCCCTCGTTGCAGCGCCGCGCTGACAATGCCGGTGGACGTGTGGCGCTGGAGGCCTTTACGCAATCCTCGCAACGGACTGATATTGGCGAGCGATGCTGCGTTGCGCGAACCCGAGGAGCCAAGGAGCGCCAACCGTGACGAGCACCAGGACTTGGGCATTGTGGCTGGCGCTCGCGCTCGCGGTTCCGGTTGGCCCTGCGCGAGCGCAAGACCCGACCGAGGTCGCCTTTTGGAGCATGGTGAGGGAATCGCGCAATCCCGCCGACGTCAAGGCCTACCTCGAGGCCTATCCGCGCGGCGCCTACGCCGATGCGGCGCGGCGGCGCCTGAGCGAGCTCGAGCGCGCCTCCGCCGAGCCGCCACGGCGGCAGGACCCTTCCCCACAGAGGCGCGAGCCGGACAACCCCTCGCCGCAGCCCTACCAGCCGCCCGGCGACACCCGCCCCGCTCTGACCGACCCCTCCGTCATCCGCGAGGTGCAGGAGCGGCTCTACAACCTCAACTACGAGATCGCCCAGATCAGCGGCCGAATGACCGACGAGACCCGCAAGGCGATCCGCGAGTGGCAGTCCAATATCGGGCGCACGCCGACGGGCGATATGACCATGGGCGAGCTCGTCATGCTGCGCCAGGCCCGGCTCCCGACCACCTGGGGCGCGCTGGCCTTCGGCGAGCGCGGGGCGAGCGCGGTGGTGTGGAAGCGCGAGTCGCGCAACGACGCCGTCAACGCCGCGCTCAGCGACTGCCGCGGCCGCAACCAGAACAAGCCCTGCAAGGTGGTGTCGGCGCCCAACGCGGCGTGCGGCGCGCTCGGCTTCTACATGGCCGGCAACAGCTGGGGCGCCTATGCTGTCGTGGCGCCGACACTCGGCAAGGCCACCGGCGATGCGCTCAACCAATGCCGGCAGCAGGGGCGGCGGCCGGACGCCTGCGGCGTCCGCATCACCTTCTGCGCCGACGGCAGCCACCAGCAGTAGGCAACGGCGATGGCAGAGCCGGAGGCGATGCGACCCTCCGCGATACCCTGGCCGCCGATACTGTTTGTCGGCGGGCTCGTGGCCGCGGCCGTGCTCGACCGCGTCTACCCGCTGCCCTGGCCCGGGCTCGACGACCTGCCGGCACGCATCGTCGGCTATGGGTTCGGCGTCGCCGGCCTCGCGCTCATGGCCTGGGGCTTTCTCACGCTGCATCGGGCCGACACCACGGTGCTGCCGCACAAGCGCGTCGACCGGCTCGTCACCGAGGGCGCCTTTCGCTTCCGCCGCAATCCCATCTACATGGGCGAGGTGCTCCTGTTCCTGGGCCTGGCGCAGGCCACGGGCAACGTCTGGATGGCGATCATGGCGCCGCTGTTCGCAATCGCAATCTGGAAGCTTGCCATCCTGCCCGAGGAGCGGCACCTGGAAGCGCGCTTCGGCGAGGCGTATCTTGCCTACAAGGCACGCACGCGGCGCTGGTTCTGAGGGGCCCATCACGCCATGACGGGCGACGAGCGAGACGAGGAGCGCGAGTTTCTGTCGGACCTCAAGGCCCGCAGCGGGCGCGATCTCGCCGAGTGGATGGCGGCGATCTCGGCCCACGGCTTTGCCGACAAGAACGAGACTATCGACTGGCTGCGCGCGCAGGGATTCCCGTTCGCACGCGCTTCCTGGCTCGAGCGCATCTACAAGAACGGGGGCCGGCCGATCTATATCGATGCGCCGCCTGCGCCGGCCGCCGGGCCGAGACCGCCGCCTGCCATGCCGAGGCCCGCTCCCGTACCGCGTGCGCCGAGCGAGCGCGAAGCCGCCGACCTCGACAAGCTGATCGCCGGCGCCAAGGGCTACCGCCCCCTCTACCAGCTGCTGGAGGCTGAGATTCGCAAGGCCGTTCCCGGCGTCGCCGTCATGCCCAAGGCCGGCTACATCTCGTTTGCCGCGCCGCAAGAGTTCGCGGCCGCGACCCTGCATGCCACCGAGATCAGGCTCGGCCTGGCACTCGGCGACCACCCCTTCGATCCGCCGCTCCAGCCCGCCAGGATCAGGGGATCGGGGTCGGCGATCACCCACATGGCCGTGCTGACCGATGCCCGCCTGGTGGGCGGTGATCTGGTTAGTCTCATCCGGGCCGCCAATGCCCGGGTCAACAGCCAGGCGCCGTAGCCGGCTACCGCAACCCAGACACGAAATAGCCGCCATGCGACCCCATCTTCCCGGCAACTGATCGGGAGGTGCGGGTCCATGCTCCAGGTTCAAGGTTTCGGGTCGCGCGCGTCGGCCTCGGCGCTGGTGCTCATCCTCGGTGTCGCTGCGTTTGCCGCCGGCGCACAAGCACAGTCCACCCCGGCCCCCCAGGCCAAGCAGCCGCCACCCGCTGCGGGCGCTCCCGCCACGCCCGTTGCGCCCGAAAAAGACCCGCGCGAGGGCGACCCCGGCTACGAGCATGCCCAGCGCCTGATGCGCGCCGTCGACGCCATCCTGCAGGACACCGCCAAGAACCGCAGCGAGGCCAGGAAGCTCCCTTCCGAGAAGGACTTCCTGATGAAGCCGCTGTGGACGGAGACGCGCGAGGACCGCGAGAAGAAGGTCCGCGACCTCCTCGACGCCGTGCTCGGCATCGTCACCGATGTCCCGGTCGTGGAGGTGCAGAAGAAGATCGAGGGCCTGCGCAAGAACATCCGCGAGCTCGACGACCGCATCGTCAAGCTGCGCGAGAAGCAGATCGGCGCGCCCAAGGACGGCATGCTGCCCGGCCTCATCACCGACACCGTCGACAGCCTGGGCAAGGACATCGACGAATCCAGGAAGAAGATCGAGCTCAACCGCGACGAGATCGCCAAGGCCAAGCTCGAGGTGGCCGATGCGCTCGCGAAAGCTGGCATCAAGATGGAGCCGGCGCAGGTCGAGTTGCTGCTCGACAGCGTGCTTTCGGGCGACCTCGTGCGGCTGGTGGCGGTGTTCAACTCCGCCAAGCTGATCGACGCCCAGCTCGGCAAGCTGATGATCGCCTCCGGCGAGAACGTCGGCGCCGCGCGCAAGTACTTCGCCATGCATGCGGCGCTCTTCGCCCTGCTGGTGCACTCGCAGGACATGCTGATCTCCAAGGTCGACCAGCAGTACCTGCCCAAGCTCTCGGCAATCGAGCGCGACATCCGCGTCGCCCGCGCCAAGACCGCGGAGCTGCTGAAGGCCGAGAACCGCGAGGACCAGAAGCGCGCGCTCGAAGGCAACCGCGAGAGCCAGCGTCTTGCCGAGGAGGCCGCCAAGGGCTACCGGCGCTACCTCCTGCAGCAGCGCGAGCAGGTGGCCCGCGCCCGCCAGCGCGCCACCCATGATCTCAGGATCGCCGACAACACCTTCGAGACGGTGGAGGCGAGCTTCCAGCTCAGGAGCCTCATGAAGGACTCTGCCGCCTCCTTCGAGGCGCTGCAGAAGCTCGAGGCGCCGACCTTCGACCAGATCTTCAAGAACGAGGAGCTGCGGCGCGAGTTCGAGAACCTCACCCGCAAGCTCGACGCGCCCTCGAGCTGACGTTGCTGATGTAGGTTGGGTTAGATTACTGCGCCCTACGAAGCTCTCGCGGGCGGCCTTCGGGTCGCCCGCTTCGTTGTGTGCCGGCCTCGAGCGCCATCGGTTGCGGACGATGAGACAGTGCGACCAGCGTGTAGCTGATGATCATGAGCAGGAACCAGGCGCCGAGCTTGCCGAGCGACACAAGCGACCAGCCGAGCCGCTGGCTGGGATAGATCCAAGCCGCCGTGAAGGTGCCGATGTTCTCGGCCAGCCATATGAAGAGCGCCACCAGGCCGAATCCAACCAGCAGCGGCATGCGCCGGTACGCGCGCCACGGCTTGAAATAGACCCAGCAGCGGCCGAACAGGATGGCGATCAATGCGAACAGCACCAGACGGGCGTCCCACACATAGTGGTGGGCGAAGAAGTTGATGTAGATGCCCAGCGCCACCAGCGAGAGCGCCCACAATGGGGGATGGCCGGTGAAGCGGAAATCGAAGAGGCGCCAGGCGCGGGCGATGTAGGAGCCCACGGCCGCGTACATGAAGCCCGTGAACAGCGGCACGCCGCCTACGCGAAAGAAGCTCGGCTCGGGATAGATCCAAGAGCCGACCGAGGTCTTGAAGATCTCCATGACCGTGCCGACCGCATGGAACACGAGGATCACCTTGGCCTCCTCCCAGGTCTCCAGCTTGAAGGCGAGCATGCCCGCCTGGATCGCAAGCGCGGCCAGGAACAGGAAGTCGTAGCGGGCAAGCCAGGCACCCTTCGGGTAGAAGGCGTAGGTGCCGAGGAGAAGCGCCAGCATCAGCGCTCCGAACAGGCACGCCCAGGCCTGCTTGAGCCCGAAGCGGAGAAACTCGTAGAGGGCGCGGGTGGCGGCCCGGCGCTCGGCCCAATCGCCGATGCGCGCCTCCGCCTCGATGAAGTGGGCTAGCGGGGCCCACAGCCGGGCGGCGCTGTCGGGCGCGGCTTTGCGGAGCGATCGCTGCATGCTTCCCCCGTAGGCACCAGCGGATAGCTTTGCAGGCGTTCCGGTACTGGCTTTGGCCCGTTCATTTCACTAGATTCAGGCGCAGCAACGGTCGCATGGCGGCCAAAATCGAGCGGACACGCGCCCATGAGCCGGATACCGGACTTCACCAAGGTGGCCTATGGGGTCAGACCCCATGGCGACGGGAGTGCTGCAACGACGGGCGGGACTGGGGGTCTGACCCCCTCCGATGCCTGGGTCACGCCCGAGGGCATAGCGGTCAAGCGCGCTTACACGGCGAACGACACGGCAGGGCTCGACTTCCTCGACGGCTATCCCGGGATTGCGCCCTTCCTGCGCGGCCCCTACCCAACCATGTACGTGACCCAGCCGTGGACCATCCGGCAGTACGCCGGCTTCTCCACGGCCGAGGACTCCAACGCCTTCTACCGCCGCAACATCGCCGCCGGGCAGAAGGGCCTCTCCGTCGCCTTCGACCTCGCCACCCACCGCGGCTACGATTCCGATCACCCGCGCGTGCGCGGCGACGTCGGCATGGCCGGCGTGGCGATCGACTCGATCTACGACATGCGCACGCTGTTCGGCGGCATCAACCTCGCCGACATGACGGTGTCGATGACCATGAACGGCGCGGTGCTGCC
>JBGGME010000056.1:0-15244 GCA_041288195.1 Hyphomicrobiaceae bacterium | reverse complement strand
GTCGACCAAGCCACTGCCAAGATGGGGAAACCGGTGGACGATCCTTCCCTCACGTTCATCCTGCGAGCTTCCTACCTGGTGCTGGCTCCGGTGCTGGCTGGTCTCGCTGCCTCTACGGCGCTGCGCGCAATGTTGTATGCGGGGTGCGCCCTGTACCTGATGCCTGCAACCACCGTCAGCTGGGATTTGCTCCAACTGCTGATGGCCGGCGAAGGACCACCTTCGGCGTCAGTGATCGTCAACTGGATGCGTACGATGCTTGGCTCCGCCGTCGCCGGTGGCGTACTCGGGCTGCTCACCTACGGCGTCAAGCGGCTCGTCTACAAAGCTGTGGCGCTCGCGCGCAGGTGAGGGCCGGGCGTCGCACGCGCTACGGACTTGCTCTACGCGCCGTTGCGGGGGCGGCCGAAGCGGTCGGCGATTCGTTCCGCCTCGATGCCGGTTTGCGGCTCCGCGCCATCGCCCGTGCGCGGGTCGGTGTGGGCCTCGCCAATGAGGATGGGCGGCTCGCCGCTGTCGGCGGCGCGATCGTGCCCGTTCGCGGACGCCAGGTGCGCGGCGCCGTTGACGAGCGGTGCGTGGGCGTCGTGGCGGGGCCGGTAGCGACCGAAGTCGGGCTCCTCCACGCGGAAGGGCGCGGGCTCCACGCCGTTGCTGGCCGCCGGCGGAAGGGGCGGGGGAGTGGCATAGCCGTTGGCCCCGGTGCGAACGGCGGGCCTGTGCGCGTAGTCGTCGGCGTGCCGCGCGGCCCCGAGATCGATGTGGCGGGAGGCGCCCATCACGGCGCCCAGGATCATCTCCGGCCAGGCGCCCTTCCTGAAGCGGTAGATCTTGAAGGCCGGGCGCTCGATCTCGTCCGTCTCCGACCACGTGGACCGCACCCAGTCCCAGCCGCGCTGGTAGCGGGCCGGCCGCCGGCGGCCGTAGCAGGCGACGAACTTGCTGCCGCGGCGCTTGAGCTCGCGCAGCGCCACCAGCGACGGGAGGAAGCTGATGGGCTTGGCGAGGATGCCCTTGCCTTCCAGCGCGTAGCAGAGATTGCCGAGGCGATGCGCCTCGCGCTGCAGCGTCTCGTAGTCGGGAGCGTCCCTGGGGATCGAGAGGGGGACGGCTACGTGATACTGGCCGTTGAAGTCGAAGATGACGTCGCGAAATACATCGAAGTTGCGGATGGCCTGGGCGTCGGCGTGGATGTCGTGGAAGCGCGACAGGATCGGGTAGACGGGTCCCTCCTCGGCCTCGCGCATGCCGCGCTCCAGCCCGACGAACTGGTTGACCGGCCGGCCGATCGACACGAGCAGCAGGCACAGGTCGACGAAGATGGCGACGGCGAGCGGAACGTAGTCGCGCTTGGCAAGGCCCGACTGCTCGGCGAAGGCGGAGCGCAGCGCCGGCGCGCCGGACTGGCCGGAGGACGGGTTGGAGCCGCCTTCCACCGACTGCACGGCTTTCCGCTGCAGCTCGCGCAGCTCGTCGGCCGACGGCGGCAGCTTGAAGGAGAGCAGGCCGAAGAACGTGGTGGTGAGGCGGCGGAACGCCTCGATCACGGCCTCCGAGCCTTCGACGGCGGCGATCTTGGGCTTCTCGAGCTCGGGCAGCTGGTCGATGGCGCGCACGACGCCGCGCAGCGCCATCTGCAGCTGCCCGTCGGGGCAGGAGATGACGACGCCCTTGGTGCCGGTGATGGTGGTCTTCTCGGCGCGGTCGGCGAGGTCGATGCGGATCTGCTTGAGCTGCGGGTCGCTGCGGAACGCATTGAAGCCGGTGACGGTGAGGTCGAGCTTGCGGCCGACGCCGCGCAGGAACTCGTTGCGGTTGCCGGTCTTGGCGTCGATGACGGAGCGGTCGTCCTTGACGATCTTCTGCAGGTCGCCGTCGAGGCCGGCCATGTCCGACTTGACGGTGCCGATGCGGCCTCTGACGAAGTCGGCGGCGAACTTGAAGCGGCCGGCGTCCTCATCGCGCATCTTGCGGCGCGGCCCGTCGCCGGGTCCGCTGTCGGGGCAGGACTTGCCGCTCTCGCGCTCCATCACCGCCTTCTGGGAGGAGATGGTGGTGAGCTGGTCGAGCGTGGACTGCAGCTGCTCGAGCCGGGTAGAGGTGGCAAACAGCGCGGTCTGCACCTGCGTGATGGCGCTCTCGGCGGAGCGCGAGGCCTCGCCGCGGCTCTCGAGCACCTTCCAGTAGAAGCCGAAGCCGAACCCGACCGAGATGATGGAGAGGAAGATGTAGCCGGCGACGTAGCAGGCCCTGGTGAAGAGCGGGCCCGGCGCGAACATGCGATCGAGCAGCCAGACGATCATCACCATCAGCATGGCCACGGAGAAGGCGATGATGATCTTGTGGATGAAGGGCAGGTCGCCGAGGTTGGCCTCGATCAGCTCGAGCATGCCGACGTAGGTCGCAACCCACGACAGCGCGCCGAGGCCGACGACGAGGAACAGGCGCTTGGGGTCGCGGCCGTCCTGCCGGTCCCGGTCGCGGCCGGCATCCTGCTCGGCGGGGTGTCCGCCGTGCGGCGCGATCGCCGCGCCCAGGCGCAGTCTCAGCGCGTTCAAAACCGTCATGAATGTCCCGGGTGCTGATGCGCCGCCGCAGCGCGAGCCAAGCGGGCAGGCCCATCATCGGCCAGCCAGCATATGCCCCCACACCGTCGGCACCGGTTGCCTCGCTACGAGTGAGCCCCAACGCCCCGGCAGTCCGTGATCCGTCGTCACGAATAGTGCGCGTCGGTGTTGGGATTGCGGCGTATTCCCGGCAGTGGCGTGACACCGTAGGGCGCAATAGCCGAAGGCGTATTGCGCCGGCTTCGGTTGGGCGGCGCAATGCGCTTCCGTTTATTGCGCCCTACGCTTGCTACGTGATGGCCGCCAGGCGCGTGTCGAGCGACAGGACGAGGCACCAGTGCGGCTCGAAGTCGGCGCCGAGCGGCCAGACGTTGTCCTTGTAGGCCTCGAGCAGCTTCTCCTCGTAGCGTTTGAACCACTCCGTCCGGCACAGCACGAACTTGGTGGCGGCGACGACGGTCTCGCGGTCGATGATGCAGAGCACGCACATGTCGGGGTGGCGGCCGAGGTACTCGTGCACGGCGACCATGAGCGTCGGGTAGCCGGGGTGCAGCATGTCGTCGAGCACGATCACGCCCTCCGGCGCCAGCACGGCGGTGGCAAGCTCCAGGTCCCGGGTCAGCGCCGCGCGCGAGTGCTCGCCGTCGATGTGGACGAAGCGGGGGCGGCGGCCGCCGAGCCGGGCCAGGAGCTCGTCGGGGCGCATGGTGCGGCTGTCGGCCTTCCAGACGATGCGCTTGTCGTCCGGCACGCCGTGCTTGCGGCAGTTGGCCTGGAAGCGGTCGATGGCCTCCGGGTTGGGCCAGTCGAAGAGGTCGATGCCGAGCGCGGTCTCGCCTTGGGCAAGCGCATGCGACAGGGCGATGAAGAAGCGCCCCTCGAAGGGGCCGATCTCCACCACGGGCCCCGCCACCCCCATCGCAGTCTGCCTGCGCATGAGACCGCAGCAGATGGCAGCGGCGAACCGCGAGGACATGCCGGGCACGCTGGCGTAGCCGACCTCCAGGTAGCGATCGACGGCAGGGATGCCCGATCGGACCGAGTCGCTGCAGGAGGGAGAAAGGGGGGCTTCAGACATGCTTGCTATGACCCGCTTATAGAGCGCGGCGGACCATGATCGAGCCGTTGGGCTTTCGCAAGGCCGGCAGTCGGGGCGCCCGCCGTGGTTAGCAATCGGTACGTGCTGGAACCGACAATTTACCAGAATTCATAGATATTACCGAGGTTTACGGGGCATTCAGCACTGCCCTTGCATATTCACGACCCAAATGGCGTGTGTGTAGGGGAAGACGGCACGATGGTGTCGGGACACAGAGGCGGCTGGTTGCGCGCGCGAGCGCGGGCCCTACTGCGCCGTTGGCGCGGGGACGAGTCGGGGGCGACGGCCGTCGAGTTCGGCATCATAGCGCTGCCGTTCCTGCTGCTGCTGTTCGGCATCATGTCGGTGTGCCTGTTCTACTTCGCCAACTTCGCGATCGAGAACGCGGTCTGGCAGGCGGCGCGTGCGATCCGCACCGGCCAGCTGCAACAGGGCAAGGGCGCCTATACCGGCACGACCACCAATGCGGACAAGAAGGCTGCCTTCAAGAAGGCCCTGTGCGCCGCCGCGCCGACCTTCCTCGACTGCAACAGCAAGGCCGTGGTGATCGTCCAGAGCAATGCCAACTTCGGCAGCATCTCGGAGCCGAGCTGCACCAACAACGGCAATGTCATCAACGACAGCTCGGCCGCCTTCAACACCGGCTCGGGCAGCTCGGTGGTGCTGGTAACGGTCTGCTACCCCTGGGAATTCGGCGGCAAGCTGCCGCTCTTCAAGATGGGCAACCTCAATGACGGTTCGCTGCTGATGCAGGCTTCCGTGGCGTTCCGCTCGGAGCCTTACAACTGACGAGCGGTCTTGCGCCAGATACCTTCTCCATCGGTTCGAGAGCACACATGTCCACCATCGCCGCCAGCAGTCTCCGGGCCCGCTTCCGCCGGCTCGCACGCCGCTGGACCGCGAGCGAGGAGGGCGTCGCAGCCGTCGAGTTCGGTCTGATCGTGCCGATCATGGCCGTCATGTTCATCGGCGCTGTCGAGCTGAGCCAGGCCATCACCGTCGACCGTCGCGTCACGCAGGTGGCGACCGCTACGGCGGATCTGGTCGCGCGTTTCACGCCGCCCCCGAACGGCGCCAACGGCATCTCCCAGACGGAGATCACCGACATCATGAAGGTCGGCGGCTACATCCTGTCTCCCTACAGCGCAAATCCACTGAAGATCGTGCTGCGAGGCGTCTCCTCCTCACCCACCAGTGCAACCAACACCAAGCAGGCGTGGATCTGCACCTATACCGGCGCGGGCAACTCGCTCAGCTGCTCTTGCACCAACACGACGTACTCGTTGCCGGCCAATATGGTCACGACGCTGGACAGCGTCGTCATCTCGGAAGTGACCTACAACTACAAGCCTCTGGTATTCGATTACTTCATGAAGTCGATGGGAACGGGCGGCGGTCCTGCCGGCACCCACCTCATGAAGGAGACGGCAATCCTCAAGCCGCGGTCGCAGAACATCAATCTGCTGCAGACCAGCAACACGCCCTGCCCGGCGCCGACCTACTAGCGGCTATTCCTCCGACGACGCCCTTCCGAGATCCGGCTCGCGTTCCGGTCGGCCGCTGCGGCGTTGATCGCGCGGCCGGCGGGGCCTGCCGCAATCGGCGGTTGCAATTGCCGAACAGGCCGATTTCCACCTATGCTGGTGGCTTGCAACGTGAAGGGGTAGGGCACACCACCCCCACCGGGAACGCCATGGGACGTCGGTCGACGCACACGCCGCAACAGCTGCGCGAGCTGATTCTCGATGCCGCGCAAGACATTATTCAGGACCAGGGCCTTGCCGGCCTGTCTGCGCGCGAGGTCGCCCGGCGCATCGAGTACTCGCCGGGCACGATCTACAACATGTTCGAGAACCTCGATGACGTGGTGCTGCACGTCGAGGCTCGCGTGCTCGACGCTCTCGACCGGCGGCTGGGCTCGGTGCTGACAGACACCGGCAACCCCACCGATCGCATCGGTCGGCTGGCGCTGGCGTATCTCGCCTTCACCCACGAGAAGCCGCGGCTGTGGAACCTGCTGTTCGAGCACCACATGCCCGCCGACGCGCAGCTCCCGTCCTGGTACCAGCAGAAGCTGGAGGGCCTGATGGGGCGGGTCGAGGAGGCGATGGCGCCGCTGTTCCCGCCCGGGCGCGAGGGCGACCGCCAGCGCGCCGCGCGCGTGCTGTGGGCAGGCGTTCACGGCATCACCTCGCTGTCGACTGCCGACAAGCTGTCGGTGGTGACGACGGAGACCGCGAGCCGCCTGGTGGCGGACCTGGTTGCTACCTACCTCGCCGGCCTTGCCGCCGGCGGCCGCGCGCCGGAGGACAAGGCGGCCTGACCAATCTCGCACCGCGGCTCCCGTACCGAGCCACCTATCATTCCAGCAGAGACAGGATGTGCTTCTGGACCGTCGTGGCGTGCGGCGCGCCGGGCTGAAGCATGTCGAAATGACCTGCGCCCGGCAGCGTGACCACAGTGACCGCATCGCCTCTGGCTGCGGCAAGCGCCTGGTAGCCGGATATCAGACCCGGCAGGTCGGCCAGCAATCCGCCAACGAAGATCGTCTGCGGCACGCCGAGCGGCAGCCACGCCGCTGCCGAGCCTTCGCGGTATCGGCGCGGCTGGTCGGCCGGGGCGCCGCCCAGGAACCGCGTGATGCCGGGGACGGGACAGAACCTCTCCTGCTCGGCGAATGCGCTCTCGAGGTCCGGCGGGCCATCGATATCGACGACTGCCTTCACCCACAGCGGGTCGCCGGTGCGGACGTGGCTGTCGGCTGGAAGCTTCGTGCGGGCCGCGATCCATAGCGCTAGCTGGCCGCCGGCCGAATGTACGACGCGCGTGAGATCGAGATCGTGCTTGGGCGCGAGCTTGCGCAGGAAGTCGGTCGCGCTGGCGACGTCCTGGAAGGTGCCCGGCCAGCCGCCGCCCCGGTGGCCGGCGCGCCGGTACTCGATGTTCCAGGTGGCGACGCCGGCCGCCGTCAGTGCGACCGCGAACGGACGCAGCGGCTCGAACCCAGTGATGCGCGGATCGCGGCCGGGCAGGCGGTCCACCCAGCAACCGCCATGGATGAGGACCGCGACGGGATGTGGACCGGGGGTCTTGGGGAGGCGCAACTCGCCGAACTCGAGCGGGGTCGAGCCGTAGGTCAGCCGATGGTCGGCCGGCGGCACGTTCGCCTCGATCAGCGCCTCGGGGCGGACGCCTTGGGCGGCGGCTGTGTGCAGCTCGGTTGTGGCGAGTAGAGCTCCGAAGGAAAAGAACAGGATCGCCGAGATTGTCGGAGGCTTAATGCTGCACCTCGGCCATTCCTGCCTCCAGCAGCCGCCGGCCGGCCGGCGTTGCGCGCACCATCACGCCACCAGGCGCCGCCTCCCTGACCAGCAAGCCGCGGTCGACGGCCTCCTCCCACACAGCAAGTCTCGGGCACGAGGTGCGCCAGGCATCCATGACCTCGGCATAGCTCCTGGGCTCGCGCGCGACCCATTCGACGAGATCGAGGACGAGGGCGTCTACGCGCGGGTCGGGATGGTCGAGGGCCATTTGCTCTTTCCAGCGGGCTGGAGGGTGGCACAGATTGCCAAGGATCATCAAATCGGTCCAATGCATTGATTGCTCGATGTCTTATGCTATAATGTAATTAGCGATGGACCTGCACCAGTTGCGCACTTTCGTTGCGATCGCCGAGACGGGCGGCGTTGCCCGCGCCGCCGCGCGCCTCAACCTCAGCCAGCCCGCAGCGTCACGGCAGATCCAGGTGCTGGAGGCCGACCTCGGCGTGCAGCTGTTCGACCGCGTCGGCCGCCGCGTGAAGCTCACCGCTGCCGGTGAGGACCTGCTGCGCCGCAGCCTTCGGCTGCTGGGTGAGGCCGAAGCGCTGCGCGAGCGAGCCCGCGCCCTGCAGTCGGGGCAGGCGGGCATCGTCAGGATCGGCGCGACGCCGCCCATGGTCGAGGTGGTGCTCGCGGGGTTCCTCCCCGCATTTCGGCGGCGGCACCCCGGCATCGAGGTCCACGTCGTGGAGGACGGGGGCGCGGGGCTCGCAACCCGACTCGAGCAGGGCGAGGTGCACGTTGCCTACGTGCCTGCCGGCGATGACCGGTTCTGCGGGCGCCTGCTTTACCCGATCCACGTGATCGCAGTCGTTCCGGAACGGCACCGGCTCCACGGCCAACGCACGCTCGAGATCGCGGAGCTGGCAAGGGAGCCGCTCTTGGTGCTGCGGAGCGGCTTTGGATCGCGCGAGTGGTTCGATGCGGCGTGCAGTGCGGCGGGCGTCCGCCCCAACATCCTGCTTGAGAGCAGCGCGCACAACGCGGTGGTCGGCCTTGCGGCGGCCGGCTACGGGATCGGCGTGCTGCCGTCGGCGGTGCGGCTTGCCGGCAGACGCCTGCGCGCAGTGCCGCTCGTGCATCGCGGCGAGCCGATCGGCCGCTGGACGATGCTGGCATGGGACCCGCGGCGGTTTCTGGCGCCCTACGCCCGCGCGTTCGTCGATGAGCTCGTGACACACGCGCAACGCACCTATCCGGGCCGCGAGCTGGCGCGTCGGGCACCGCCCCTCGACGCGCCGAAAGAGCGCCTCAGCTGACGACGGCAGCTTCGTCCTTGGAACGACCGAGCGCGCTTGCGTTCGCGGCGGGAAGCAGGTGGGCGATGGCGTTGGCGTAGAAGGCGAGCACGGCGGCTTCCTTGGGGTTGGCGCGGTAGGTGCCGCCCTCCTCGATGACGATGTGGCGCATGAGCAGCATGCGCAGGCCGACGTCGACGGCATACTCCTGGTCGTGCCGTGGGATGTGCACGTGCGCGCCCTGGGCCTGCAGGCGGCGCATGAGGTCGAACACGGAGCCCTTGAGCTCGAAGCTCGAGAGCCCGGCTTCCCCGGCGGCCTGGACGGCGGTCGCGACCAGCGACACCGGCAGCGCCGGCACAACGCGACCGACCGCCTCCATCAGCTTCTGGCCGAGCCGCTCGATCTCGGCGAAGCGCTCGCTCTCCGGCAGGGCGCGGAAGTCGATGCCGCGCGCGCCGGTGTAGGCGCGCAGCGACATGGGCGCGCCGAAGCTGACACAGGCATAGCCGTAGCGGTGCCACTTGCCCCTCACGCGCTGCCACAGGCTCTTCCCGAGCCAGCCGGTGAGCACCAGCGGGTTGAACGCGAAGCGCGGGCGCTCGCCCTTGGGGGTCGACGCGGCGGCCGTGAGCACGCGGTCCTCCAGCACGCGGTCGTAGTTGATGCCGACGGGGACGAACACGATGTCGCGCGGGCCGTTGGGATCGAAGCCCGACACCATGTAGCTGAGCAAGCCGAGCTTGGGCGGGCGGAGCGAGCCGTCGCGGGTGAGGCCGCCTTCGGGGAACACGGCCTGGGCAACGCCCGAGGTGGTGGCCATGTGCACGTAGCGCGCCAGAATTTTGCGATAGAGCGCGTTGGAGCTGTCGCGGCGCACGAAGTAGCCGCCCATCGCCCGGATCAGGCTCTGCAGCGCCCACACGCGCGCCCATTCGCCGACCGCGTAGCTCAGCGCCGAGCTCTCCGACACGAGATACGTGACGAGCACGTAGTCCATGTTGGAGCGGTGGTTGATGACGAACACCACCGAGGCATCGGGCGGCACCTGGGTGAGGGTCTGCTCGTCGAAGGCACCGAGGCGCACGCGGTAGAGCGCGGTCGAGAGCTTCCTGGCGAGCGCGGCGCCGACGCGGAAATAGGTATAGGCGGAGAAGGCCGGCACGATCTCCTTGGCGTAACGGCGGGCGCGCGCATGGGTGAGGCTCTTGGGCTCGTCGCGGGCCTTGGCCTCGTCCTCGACGGCTTTCAGCACCTCGGGGTCGAACATCAGCTGCTCGATCAGCTGACGGCGGCGGGCGAGCTTGAAGGGGGGGATCTTGAGCTTGAGGCGCTGGTTGAGCTCGTCGATGGCGCGGTTGACGCGGCGGCGCATCCACCACCCGAGCGCGGGCGCGAACAGGCGGTCGATGAGCGCGACAACGGCCAGCGCGCCGGCCAGAAGCGCGAGCCACAGCGGGATTGTCACCGATGACGCCACGTGCCCGCCCCTCCCCAGACATCGTTTTGGCGAGCATAGCACCACGAAACGATTGATGCGTCCCCGGCCGGAGCGCAGTTGCGCGTAGAGCCGGGGTCTTGCCGGCAGATTGAGCGGCAGGGTCCCGGATGGCCTCCGCTGAAGCGTCGGCCTCCGGGAATGCAGATTCACGCCAGCGGAATGTGCGCGGCGATGGCGGCGCTGGCGATGACGGCGGGGTCGTTGTTGTCGGGGTCGGCGATGTCGAGGCCGCCCTTGACGGCCTTGACGGTGACGTTGCCAACGGGGAGGGAGGCCTTGACCTTCTCGATGTCAACCCGCTCGGGGCGCTGCACGCCGATGGTGACCTCGACGTCGAGCGTCTTCTTGTCGATGCCGAGCGAGCGGATGAAGGCGAGCGAGCTGTGGTGCAGGGCGTCCTGCACGGCGCGCAGGGCGGCCTTGGTGTAGTCGGAGCCGTGCAGGTCGTTGCCGGAGCCGAGCTCGAGGATGACGCGGGTTTTCTTGGGTATCTGGGGCATGGGAATCACTCTCAGGCGATGTCGAGGCTGACGATGGCGCAGGCGTTGGCGATGAGCGTGCTGTCGGTGCCGGCGTCGTTCTTGATCTCGAGGCCACCCTCGACCACGGTCACGGTGCCCTTCCCGTAGGGCAGCACGGCGAGCACCTGCGCCTTGTCCACCGTCTCGGGCCGCGGCACGCCGATGTGCACGTCCACCATCATGGCCTCCAGCGGCTGGCCGAGCGCGGTCGCGATCGACAGCGAGTTGTGCCAGAGCGCGTCCCTGAGCGCCCGGCAGGCGGCCTTGGTCGGATCGGAGCCGCGGATGTCGGTGCCCATGCCGATCTCGAGCACCATGCGTTTCTTTGCCATCGCTGTGACTCCAGGTTGCTCGCCAGCTACGATCTCGGCCCGAGCTTCACGCCGGCCAGACGCTCGTAGAGCGTCACGACCGAGGTGCTGTCCAGCTTGCCGAGGCCCGCGGCCTTGGCCATCTGGTAGACCTGCTGGCTGACGTTGGCGAGGAATAGCGGCACGCCCAGCGACTTGGCAACCGCGGTCTCGAGCTCCTGGTCCTTGTAGGAGATGTCGACCGTGCCGCCCGGCGTGAAGTCGCCCGACATGATGCGCGGCGCGCGCATGTCGAGCGTGACGCTCGCCCCGGTCGAGACCTTGATGACGTCGTACATGACTCTCGGATCGAGCCCGGCCTTGGCGCCCATCACGAACGCCTCGGCGATGGCGACCGTGTTGACCTGGATCAGCATATTGTTGACGAGCTTGAGGGCGAGGCCCTGGCCGATGCCGCCGACGTGGAACTGGTTCGACGACATGGCCTTGAACATCGGCAGGCAGGCCTCGTAGACGGCCTTGTCGCCGCCGGCGATCACGGAGAGCTCGCCGGAAGCCGCCCGCGCGCTGCCGCCGCTGACGGGCGCGTCGAGCATGGCGATGCCGGCTTCCGCCAGGCGGTCGTGGATGCGTTTGGCGGCGTTGGGGTCGATGGTGCTCATCATCGCCACCACGTGGCCGCGCGGCGCGCCGGCGACGATGCCCTTGGGGCCCAGGATCACCTCCTCGGTCTGGGCGGTGGTCTCCACGATCGAGATCGTGCAGGCCGACTGGCGCGCGACCTCGGCCGGCGTCGCCGCGGCCTTGGCGCCGCGGGCGACGAGCGCCGCCTCCTTGGCCTTGTCGACATCGTTGACGACGAGCGGGTAGCCGGCCTTCAACAGGTTCGCCGCCATGCCGGCGCCCATGGCGCCGAGGCCGATGAAGCCGATGGTGTCTGGCATGGTGTCCCTCCGCGGAAATTGCCCCGGCTTACGTCCGCCGCGGCTGCTGTCGGCAGTCTATGCAGCCGGCTGCGGATACGTCACGCCCTTCCCGCATGCGTCCCCGGCCGGAGCGCCCCGCAGGGCGCGCAGGGCCGGTCTTGCCGGGGCAGGGTCCCGGATAGCCGCGCGAAGGCGCGGCTTCCGGGAATGCAGCGCGAGGAGACGAATTTGCCAGTCGGCCTGTAAGCCGGGTTCTGTCTGGAGAGGGTTCTCCGCGACGGCCATTCCTCTGGGGCGCGGATCGCTCCGAGCCTCGTGCAACCAACCCGGGCGGCGGCGAGGATCGCGCTGGATACCCAGGTTACCCTGAGCATCCGTGCCGCCCCTATTCGGTCTTGCTCCCGGTGGGGTTTGCCGTGCCGCCTCCGTTGCCGGAAGCGCGGTGCGCTCTTACCGCACCGTTTCACCCTTGCCACGTGGGGTCGCCCCCACGCCGGCGGTTTGTTTTCTGTGGCACTTTCCCTGGGGTCGCCCCCGGCGGCCGTTAGCCGCCACCGTTGATCCCTGGAGCCCGGACTTTCCTCCACCGAGGTTTGGGCCGCAAAGCCCGTCATCCCCGGCAGCGGCCGTCCGGCCGACTGGCAGGGGGAATAAGGGGGGGAACGCCCGCAAGGTCAAGTCGTCCATCGTCCGCTAACCGAAAACACCCGTTCCGCTGGGAACAGACGGCCTCGCTCGCACACTCTAACCTCCGCGGCCAAGGGGAGCCCCGGCGGTTGGGCGCCAGCTCCTATCAACAACCCGAGGGACATGGACGCGCAGGACACGCGGAGGACAGCTATGGGCGCGAGGCGAGTGGTGGTGACCGGCACGGGCGTCGTGACGCCGATCGGCAACGACGTTGCGACCTTCTGGTCGGCGATGAAGGAGGGCAAGTCCGGCGTCGGGCCCCTGCGCGACATCGACTTCCCGGAGCAGTACGTGCGCGATCTCATGATCCAGATCGCCTGCCAGGTCAAAGACTTCGACCCCAAGGCGCGGATCAAGAACCGCCTGCTGCTGATGGCCGACCGCTACTCCCAGTTCGCGGGCGCCGCCGCCGCCGAGGCCTTCGCACAATCCAAGCTCGAGACCCCGCTCAAGAACCCCTATCGCTCGGCCTGCATCATCGGCTCGGGCGGCGGCGGCCTCAACACCATCGAGTGGGCCTACAATCAGCTCTTCACCAAGAACAGGCGCGGCAACGACCCGCTGATGCTGTTGAAGTTCATCGGCAGCTCGGCGTCGGCGCACGTCGGCATCGACTACGGCATCAAGGGGCCGACCTTCGGCACGGTCAGCGCCTGCGCCACCGCCACCCACGCCATCGGCCTGATGATGCGTTTCATCCGCGAGGGCGTGGCCGACGTTGGCATCGCCGGCGCCTCGGAGTCCACCATCAACTACGGCTGCATGAAGGCCTGGCAGGCGATCCGCGTGCTCTCGCCGGAGGGCTGCTTCCCGTTCTCCAAGAAGCGCAACGGCACGGTGCTGGGCGAGGGCGCCGGCCTGCTTGTCATGGAGGAGCTCGAGCACGCCAAGGCGCGCGGTGCCAATATCCTCGCCGAGGTCAAGGGCTTCGGCATGGCGTCGGACGCCAAGGACATGATCAATCCCGACCTCGAGGGGCCGAAGGAGGCCATGCGCCAGGCGCTCGAGGAGGCGCGGCTGAGCCCCTCCGACATCGACTACCTCAACGCCCACGGTACGGGGACGGCGCTCAACGACATCAACGAGACGCGGGCGATCAAGGAGGTGTTCGGCAACGCTGCCAAGAAGCTTGCCGTCTCCTCGACGAAATCGATGCACGGCCACCTGCTGGGCGCCAGCGGCGGCGTCGAGGCAGTGACCTGCGTCAAGGCGATCGAGGAGGGCTTCGCGCCGCCGACGATCGGTCTCTCCGAGCCCGACCCCCAGTGCGATCTCGACTACGTGCCCAACGTCGGCCGCAAGATGCGGATCGGGCACGCCATGTCGAACTCGTTCGCTTTCGGTGGCCTCAACGCGGTGCTGGTGTTCGGGCCTGCGCCCGCGTGACGCTTGTCATTCCCGCAAGCGCGAAGCGCGCAAGCGGGAACCGAGCGGAAAAAAGCAGAAGCGTCCTGGGTCCCGGCCTCCGCCGGGATGACGTCTGCGGTTGAGCGCGACGCCAGTCAATTGGCGTCATGCCGGCATGACGGCGTTGGGTTCACGCCGCTCCAAGGCGGGCGCGCTCGGACTTGTACCAGTCGAGGATCTGCTCGCCGGTCCAGAACAGGGCGGCGCCGGAGGCGTGGATGTGCTCGATGGCCTTGCGGAAGTAGCGCGTGCGATGCGGCGCGCCCATGATGTAGGGGTGCACGACGATCGCCATCACGCGGGCGGACGAGCGGGCGTCGTGGCGGAGCTGCTCGAACTGGTCGATGGCGCGGTCGGAATACTCGGACGCCTTGTGATGCTGGATCAGCATCATGGCAACGTCGTTGCATTCCTGGGTGTAGGGCACGTTGACGATGTCGCCGGCGCGGGTCTTGAGCGTCACCGGCTGGTCGTCGAGCACCCAGTCGCAGACGTACTCGTAGCCGGCCTCCACGAGCCGGTCGGGCGTCTCCCATGTCTCGGTGAGGCCGGGGCCCAGCCAGCCGCGCGGACGGCGGCCTGCGAACCTGGCGATCGCCTCGCTGGTGCGGGCGATGTCCTCGGCCTCGTTCTCGACTTTCTGCATGTTGCGCTGCGTGAAGCCGTGGCCGATGAACTCCCAGTCGCGATGGGCGGCGGCGCGCGCGATCGGCTCGTAGGCGGCGATCGCCGAGCCGTTGATGGCGAGCGAGGCGGGAATGCGCAGCTCGTCGAACACCTCGAGCATGCGCCAGAAGCCGACGCGGTTGCCGTACTCGTGCCAGGCCCAGTTGGGGATGTCGGGCATCGGCGAGCCGCCGGCCGGCGGCGTCAGCACCGTGCGCGGCATGGTCTGGCGGATGTCCCACTCCTCAACGTTGACGATCACCCAAACCGCGAGGCGGGCGCCGCCTGGCAGGGCGAGCGGCGGGCGGTCGATGATGGCGGAGTAGGACAGTCGCTCGTTGGGCAGCATGGGCGTGCCTCGCTCGGACTTGGACGAGGTAGGCTAGGCCCGGGCGGCGCGGTTGACCAGGAGGATGCCGAAGGCGATGAGGGCGAGAGCGGCGGCGAGGCTCGGCGTGAAGGCTTCGCCCAGCATCAGGTTGCCGGCCAGCACGCCGAACACGGGGGCGAGGAACGTGAAGGCGGCCACCCGCGTCGGCGGATAGTTGCGCACCAGCCAGAACCAGCCGATGTAGCTCGCGAACGCCACCACGACGACGGTGTAGGCGAAGGCGGCGAGCACGGGCGTGGAGAGGTCGGTGATGCCGGGCTCGCCCATCAGAATGGATGCGACCGGCAGCACCATGGCCGAGATGGCGAGCTGGTAGAGCAGCGTCTTCTCAGGCGGCGCCCCTCTGAGGGCGCTCACGCGCACGAACACGGTGGTGGCGCCCCACAGCACGGCGGCCAGCAGCGAGATAAGGTCGCCGACGAGCGTGGGGCGGCCGGGCTCCGCCAGGCCCTCGCCCATCGCGACCGCGACGCCGGCGAGCGCTGCCGTCAGTCCCACGATCTTGGCGATCGAGAGCCGGTCGCCGGGAATGAGGTAGTGGGCGCCAAAGGCCACGACGAAAGGCGAGGCGTAAAGCAGGATGACGGCGCGCGAGGCCGTGGTGTGG
>JBGGME010000055.1:0-18880 GCA_041288195.1 Hyphomicrobiaceae bacterium | reverse complement strand
GTTCACCTGCGCATAGCCCGTCCGCTCCAGGTCCTCGATGCGGATGCCGCTGTCGCCGAGCAGGTACGTGTTGAACTCGCGCTGCGAGCGCCAGGGCAGCAGGTGACGCGTCACGGCCTGGCGCGCCTGCATCCTGTCGAGCAGCGGCACGGCGATGTCCATCTCGCATCGCGCCTCGCCCTGCGGAGCACCGACCGCGCGCGTGAAGAGCACCGTCGGCCCGGAGGGCATGAAGGAGACCTCCTCCTCCTCCAGCGTCGTGGTCTTGGGCAGCACGATGTCGGCGAACTCGGCCGTCGGCGTCATGGCGTGCGCGGCAACCGCCACGAAGTCGAGCGAGGAGAGCGCCGCCATGGTGCGCCGCGTGTCGGGATAGGTGACGAGGATGTTGACGCCGCTGGCATAGAGTGCGCGCACGGGATGCGGCTTGCCCGTCAGCATGGCCTCGATGACGGAGGGGTTGTGGCAGGCCGTCTGCCAGCCCCTGGGCCCTGCCCACAGCGGGAAGCGGTCGGCGCCGATGGCGCGCTTCTCGGTCTCGGCATCGAGGCGGAACTCCGGCATGTGCAGCAGGTCCGAGTAGTGCTTGAAGCCCTTGGGCGTGCGCAGGCGCAGGTTGCCGCCGGGCCTGTCGATGTTGCCGGAGATGGCGACGAGGCAGTGGTAGGCGCGGAAGGTCTGCACGCCGGAGCTCGCCGCGTCGATACCGTGGCCGCTGACGAAGGTCGAGGGCCCCTCGGCGTACATGCGCGTGGCGGCGACGATGTCGGCGGCCGGCACGCCCGTGATGGCCTCGGCGGCGGCGGGCGGATACTGCGCGGCGCGCGCGGCGAGCTCATCGAAGCCGTGACAGGAGCGTGCGACGTAGTCCTTGTCGTAGAGGCCCTCGGCGATCATGACGTTGATCATGGCGAGCGCCAGCGCTGCGTCCGTGCCGATGCGCGGGGCGAGCCACAGGTCGGATAACTGGGCGGCCTGGGTGCGCTTGGGGTCGATGGTGACGATGCGCGCGCCGCGCTTCTTGGCGGCCTTGAGGGCGGCCCACTCGACAGGGTCGGCCATCGAGGGGTTGCGGCCCACGATCAGCGCGCAGCGGGTGTTGTCGATGTCCTCGCCCCGCGTGATGGAGAGGCCCATGGTGCGCGCGCTCACCGCGCGACAGCCACCGCACAGGTCCTGGTTGATCATCCAGTTGGGCGAGCCGATCGAGCGCAAGGTCAGGGCCAGGATCACGCTGCGCGAGAAGTAGGCGCCGCTGGTGGCACCGACGATCGCCTCCGGCCCGTATTTGCGCCGCACCTCGGCGAGGCGATCCGCCATCTCGTCCAGCGCCTCGTCCCAGGAGATGCGCGCCCACTTGCCCTCGCCGCGCGCGCCCCTGCGGCGCATGGGGTAAAGCAGGCGGTTGGGCCCGTAGGTGATGCCGGGGGCGCCGCGGATGCCTTTGATGCAGAAGGCGCCCTTGGAATAGGGGTGGTCGCGGTTGGGCTGGAAGTCGACGACGCGGCCCTCGCGGACGGTGGCGAGCGCCCCGCAGCAGGTGGAGCACTCCCAGCAGGTGGTGGGGTAGGTGCCATCTGGGGGGTTCTCTCGGGCGGCGGCAGCGGTGTCGGCCATGATGTTTTCGGTCCCAGGGACTGAGTTTGCGCAACCTTGCAGCCTGGGATCGGAGCCGGCAAGGCCGCAAGCGCATGCCTTCCCGGATCAGCCTAAAATTGCAGCATTGACTGCCGATCCGTCGTTGATCGACAGTGGTTGGAAGGAGACCTCAGAGCCAATAAGAGCCCAGGGAGACGCCCATGCTGGAAGCCGACATCGTCAAGCACGCCCCTCAGGCGATGACCCGCAAGCAGCGCGAGCAGTTCTTCGAGGAGGGTTTCCTCGTGCTCGAAGGCGTCATCGACGATGCCTGGCTCGGCCGTCTGCGCGGCGCCATGCAGGAGATGATCGACAAGGCCCGCGCCGTCGCCAAGAACGACGAGCGCTTCGTGCTCGAGGAGGGCCACAGCGCCGACAACCCGCGGCTGCGGCGGCTGTCGAGCCCCGTAACGCACCATCCCGTGTTCTGGGAGTTCGCGTCGAGCTCGCCGATCGTCAAGGTGGCGGCGGATGTGTGCGGCCCGGACGTGAAATTCTATCATTCCAAGCTCAACTTCAAATGGCCGAAGGGCGGACAGCTCTTCGACTGGCACCAGGACATTCCAGCCTGGCCGCATACCGACTACAGCCCCGTCACCATCGGCCTGCACATGGAGGACTGCGAGTCCGACCAGGGTCCGCTGATCTCCATCAAGGGCAGCCACAAGGAGCCGCTGCGCAGCATGTACGACGCGGAGGGCAAGTGGGTCCTGCGCATCGACGAGGACAAGCTGCCGGCCAACTGGCGCGACAACGCGGTGGAGATGACGGGGCCCGCCGGATCGCTGGCGCTGCTCAACTGCCGCGTCATCCACGGCTCCAAGCGCAACGCCTCCGACCGCATGCGCCCGCTGCTGCTCAACGTCTACTCGTCGGCCGATTCGATGCCCTACGTGTTCAACCCGATCCCGAGCCCCTACGAGGGTGCCGTCGTGCACGGCAAGGCGGCGCGCAAGTCGTGCCACGATCCGCGCGGCTGCGAGCTGCCGCCGGACTGGTCCAAAGGCTATTCGGGTCCCTGGCAGCATCAGGCGCGCGGCAAGGCGCAGATCGGAATGTGATGGAACGCCGACCGGGTCGACGCTCCGCGCGTCGGCTTGGGGCGGCAGTTGACGGTGGCGCTCGCCCGCTGCGGCAAAGCCTCCGCGCCAATCCCTCATCCAGGACACAACCCGATCCGCACCCGCCGTACGCCGGGATCGTCCGGCTCCGCCGCGATCGTGAACCCCAGCTGCCGGCACATGCCGAGCATGGTGGTGTTCTCCGCCAGCACGTGGCCGTAGAGCTCCTCCAGGCCCTCGGCGCGCGCGTAGTCGATGAGGTGCTGCATCAGCCGCCAGCCGAGCCCCTGCCCCTTGAGGTCGGAGCGCACGAGGATCGCATACTCGCCCCGCGTGTAATCGGGGTCGGCGACGAAGCGGGCGACGCCCAAAAGCTCGCCCGTATCCCTGGCGAGCGCGATGAACGCCATTTCGCGCGCGTAGTCGATCTGGGTGAGCCGCGCCAGGAAGCCATGCGACAGGTCGGGCCGCGCCGTGAAGAAGCGCATGCGCCGGTCCTCGGCCGTCAGCTTGGCGAAGAACGCATCATAGAGGCCTTCGTCCTCGGGCCGGATCGGGCGGATGCGCACCGCCCCCATCGGCAGCTCGACCTCCCTGGCCCATTCCGAGGGGTAGGGCCGGATCGCCGGCGCCACGCGTGGATGCCGCGCCGCATCCTCGACACGCACGCGCGCGTCGAGCGCGATCGCTCCCTTGTCGTCGGCGAGCAGCGGGTTGATGTCGATCTCGCGGATCTCGGGATGGCGCGTGGCGAGATAGCTAAAGCGCACCAGCACCCCGGCGATTGCCGTGAGGTCCGCCGCCGGGCGGTCGCGATAACCCTGCAACAGGCGCCAGATTCGCGTCTGCCGCATCAGGTCGTGGGCGAGCTTGAGGTCGAGGGGCGGCAGCGCATGCGCCGTGTCGCGCAGCACCTCCACGCCCGTGCCGCCGGCGCCGAACAGGATCAGCGGCCCGAACGCCTCGTCGACCGACATGCCGACGATCAGCTCGTGCGCGTCGCGGCGGCGGATCAGCGGCTGCACGGTGAAGCCCTCGATGTGCGCGTTGGGCGTCCGGCTCGCGACCCGGCTGGCCATGTCCTCCGCCGCGCGCCTGGCCTCCTCGGTGTGCTCGAGGCCCAGCCGCACGCCGCCCACGTCCGACTTGTGGGTGATGTCGCGCGACAGGATCTTGAGGACGCAGGCGCCGTATTCCTTGATCCAGCGCTCGGAGAGCCTGCCGACCTCGTCGGGATCGCGCGCCCGCTCGGTCGGCACCGTCGGGATGCCGTAGGCGGCGAGCAGCTGCTTGGCCTCGATCTCGGAAAGCACCGTGCGACCTTCGGCGAGCGCGGCGGCAATGGTGCGCTGAGCTGCCGCCGTATCGAGGGCGAGGTCCTCCGGCATGGACGGCGGCGTGCGCAGCAGCTCCTCCTGCGCGCGCGCATGCCGCACGATATGCATGAAGCCGTCGATGGCTGCGGCCGGCGTCGAGAAGCCGGGCATGCTATTGGCCGCAAACAGCCTGCGCGCCTCCCGGCTCGCCTCGTCGCCGAGCCAGCACGCGAGCAGCGGCTTCACCGGCCTGCCCGCCTCGGCGCGCTTTTCTACTGTGCCGACCACCGCCTCCGCCGCTGCCGTGCTGGAGGCGAGCGCCGTCGGGCAGTTCATGACGAGGACGGCGTCCGCCCCCTCATCCTCGAGCAGCACGTCCAGCGCTCGGGCATAGCGCTCGGGCTCAGCGTCGCCGATGATGTCGACGGGATTGCCGTGCGACCAGATCGGCGGCAGCACGGCATCGAGCGCGGCTCTGGCGGCGTGCGACAACTCGGCGAGGCGGCCGCCCTGGTCGCTCAGCCGGTCGGCCGCCAGCACACCGGCGCCGCCACCGTTGGTGAGGATCGCCAGCCGCTCGCCGGTGAACCTGGGATGTCGCGCCAGCACCTCGGCGGCCGTGAACAGATCGTCGAGCTCGCGCACCCGCAGCAGGCCGGCGCGCCGGAACGCCGCCTCGTAGGCCGCATCCGAGCCCGCCAGCGCACCGGTATGCGACATCGCCGCCCGCGCACCGGCGGCGCCGCGACCCGACTTGACGACGATCACCGGCTTGGTGCGCGCCGCGCGCCGCGCAGCGGAGAGGAACTTCGGCGCCTGCGTCACCGATTCCATGTAGAGCAGGATGGCCCGGCTCTTGGCGTCGCCGGCCAGGTAGTCGAGGAGGTCGCCGAAGTCGACGTCGGCCATGTCGCCCAGCGACACGATCTGCGAGAAGCCGATGCCGCGCGAGGCAGCCCAGTCGACGATGGCGGTGATCAGCGCGCCCGACTGCGACACGAAGGCGAGGTCGCCCGCGAGCGGTGCGCGGTGGCAGAAGCTCGCATTGAGCCCGATCCCCGGCACCATCAAGCCCAGGCAGTTGGCGCCCTGGATGCGGAGCGTGTGCGGCTTGGCAGCATCGAGCATGGCCTGCTTGAGATCGCCGCGCACGCCCGCCGTGATTACCACGGCGGCGCGGGCGCCCTTGGCACCGAGCTCGGTGACGATGCCCGGCACGGTGGCGGGCGGCGTAACGATGATGCCAAGGTCGGGCACGCCCGGCAGGGCCTCGAGCGAGGCATGGCAGGCGCTGCCCTCGATCGCCCCGTGCTTGGGGTTGACGAGCCACACCGGCCCCCCAAATCCGGCCGCCAGCATGTTGCGGGCGGTGATGAGGCCGACGCTGCCCGCCCTCGTGCTCGCCCCGATCAGGGCCACGGATTTCGGCGCGAGCAGGGCGTCGAGATTGCGGATGGTCATGATGCCGACTCCGATGCCACCACTCGCCTCTCACGGGCGTTGATCGCGATCAACGCCCCGTCGGGATTGCCGTTCAGAATGTGTTAGCTGCCCGACTGCCACATCTTCAAGACGGAGAGCCAACGCCAATGACGAAAGCGAAGACCAAGAACGAGCAGCTTCTGCGGCGCGTCCGGCTGGAGCTGGCGCGCGACCACGACTTCCCCGAGGGCAGCAACGAGCGGGGCTACGATTTCATCGCGCCGCTGGACGACGGCGGCCATCTCGTCGCGGCGGCATGGAAGGAGCTGCGCGACCGCTGCCGGGTGCGACGGTTCTGGGCCGGCGAGACCGACGAGGTCGGCCACATCGTGCACAAGCCCGGCGGCGCCTGGGCCTTCCACTACGACATCCACGGCGACCCGGGCCACGACGAGACCGGCTTCCATCTCGACACGCACGTCTTCAAGCCCGGCGAGTACGTGTCGGTGAAGGAGCAGGACGGCAAGCTGCGCACGTTCCGCGTCATCTCGGTGCGGCCGCTGCCGTAGTTGTCGTAGTCGTAGGTTGGGCTAGCGCGGGCAGATCCTCAGTTGCTCGATCGTGCTATCGATCCGCGCGTAACCCAACAAGCAGGTGCTGTTCGGGGTTGTTGGGTTACGCGCGGATCGGCGTTGACGCGCCCTAGCAGCGATCTTCGCCGCGCTAACCCAACCTACGTCAAAATCTTACCCGCAAGCCAGCAGTGGCGGTGTGGTCGCGGGCCCCGTCCGAGAGGATGGCCGTGTAGTCGATGAAGCCCGACACCGCTCCGGCATCGAAAACGTTGAGACCGGCGCCGAGCGCGAGGGCATCGGGCTCGCGCCGGACGCCTGCCACCACGAACGCGCCGCCGTTGCGGAAGGCGAGATCGAGCCGCGGATCGATGTCCCCGAAGCTGTGCGTCCAGGCGATGCGCGCCTGCGGCATCCACGTCAGGCCTGCGTGCGCAAAGCTCGTGCCGAATCGGATGCCGGCGATGGCGTCGAGCATCCTGTAGGTGGCGCCGTCGGAGAGGAGATCGACCACGCCCGCGCCCTCCTCGGCAAAGCCCTGCACGCGCGCCTGGCTCCAGGCGAGCCCCGTCCATGGCATCACGTCCAGGCTGCCGACACGCAGCCGCCAGCCGGCCTCCCCGTAGAGCGTCGCCTGATCGGCGCCGTAGGAGGAGGTCGCCGTGCCTGCAAACCCCGGAAATGCGATGTGGCGCGTGACGTCGATGTCGTAGTGGCTGTAGGACGCCACGCCCGTCAGCAGCACGTTGCCGAGGGCGGCGCGCGCGTAGGCGCCGGCATGCCCGCTGTCGATGTCTGCGCTGCTGCGACGTCCGTCCACATCGGCCTCGGACGTGCCCCAGCCGCCCATCATGCCGGCGACGAGGCCGGGCGCCAGCGGCATGTCCCAGCCGGCGAAAAGGCCGCTGCCGCGGCTCTTTAGTGTGTCCGCGTTGCCGTCTCCATCGATGGACCCGATGCCGCCGTAGCCGCGCACCCAGGTCGAAACCCGCGATGGCGGCCCTGTGCCGGCATCGCGCTCGGCGTAGCCCAGCCCCATGCGCTCGCCGAGCTGAGGCGGCGCAAGACCCAGGTTCAGCATCTGCTGCCGATCGCCGCCAGCCCACGCCGCGCCGCCGCCCAGGCCTGTCTCCCACAGCCGGTCGCTCGCCATGGCGGTGATATAGCGCGACTGGGCGAAGAGCACATGCACGAGCGAGGCGTGGATCTCGCCCGACATTGCATCGAGCGCCCTGCGGGTGTCGCCAGGCGACAGCATCAGCAATGCATTGATGAGCGCCGCGCCGGCGCTGCCGGCCTCCGAGGCAAAGCCGTTGCGCAGGGCGCCCGCCACGGCGCGCTGGTTCGGCGTGCTTGCGGCGTTGGTGAGAAGGCCGTCATTGCGGGTCAACGTCAGGATGACGTCGTTGCCGTCGCCGCCCGTGGTCGTCACCGTGGCGATGAGGTAGGGGATGGTATTGGTGATGGTGTTGAAATTGCCGACCACCGCGGCGGTGCCGTTGTTCTGGATGATGAGGTAGCTCTGCGTCGGCCCATAGAGACCTGCGGCCTCGAGGACGCGCAGGGCCGCACCCGTGATGTTGACGCCGCCGTTGACGATCACGCGGTCCGATTGGCCGGCGACATTGGCCTCGATCACCAGCGTGCCGAAGTTGGTGTAGTTGCCGTTGATGGTCTGCGTGCCGATGGAGTTGCCGGGCGAGTGGGTTGCCCCGCTGTTCAGCGTGAGCGAGCCGACCTGCCCCGTTCCCCCGAGGTCCCCGCCCGCGTTGACGGTCACGTCGGAGGTTATGCTGCCGTTGACGATCAGCATGCCGGCATCGACGATCGTGGGACCTGAGTAGGTATTGGCGCCCGACAACGTCAGGCTGCCGGTGCCGACCTTGATGAGCGAGCCGCCCACACCCGCGATCACGCCCGAGAACAGCGTGCTGGTGTTGAGCGAGCCGACGGTGAGCTGCTTGTTGCCGAGCGCGATGGTGCCGCCGCCCTCGATGGAACCGGCGGTCGTACCGGTCGTCGCAAGTCCCGAGAAGTCGAGCAGGCCGCCCGCGTTGACGACGAAGCCCGCGCTGCCGCCACTCGAGTTGTCGAGGAAATAGGTACTGGCGCCGTTCTGCGTGGTGATCGTGGCGTTGCCCGCGCTCGCCGAATCCTCGAACTCCATATTGTTGAAGTTGAAGATGATGGCGGCGCCGGCAGTGCTGTTCTCGGCGAAGACGAGGCAGCAGTTGTTGATGATGGTGGCGTTGCCCGCGGTGCTGAAGCCGGCGAAGGCGAGTGAGTCGTTGTTGGTGATTGTGGCGGTGCCGGCCGAGCTGTTCTCCAGAAACACGAGCATGCCGTTGTTGACGATGACGGCGCTGCCGGCGGAGCTCGAGCCGTAGAACGCGACGCCGCCAAAGGCCGTGTTGAGGATCGTCGCGTTGCCCGCGGTGCTCGTATCGCCGAATTCGATCAGGCCGGCGTTGCCGATCGTGGCGCTACCGGCGGAGCTGTTGCCGGCAAAGCTGATCATGCCGTTGAAGGTATTGGCGATGTTCGCATTGTCGGCTGTGCTGCTGTCCAGGAATTCCAGGTTGTAGTCGTTGGTGATTGTCGCCGAGCCGGCCGAGCTCGAGCCCGAGAAGGTGAGGCAGCAGCTGTTGAATATGGTGGCGGTGCCGGCGTTGCTCGAGCCGGTGAACAGCAAGTCGGAGTTGTTGTAGATCGTCGCGCTGCCGGCCGTGCTCGTTCCGGAGAACTCCGTCGTCCCCCAATCGTTGATGAGGACGAGGCTGCCACCGTTGATTGCGATGCCCACTCCCGTGAACGCGAGATCGAAGTCGTTCGTGAGCGTATAGGCGGAGGCGCCGACGTTGAAGGTGAAGCCCTGCAGCGTCGTGTTGTCCGAGGTCGCCAGATTGACCGCGTTGGAGAAGCCGAAGAACGCGGTCCCTATGGGCACGCTTGTCGGCGACCAGTTGCCGTTGTCGTTGAAATCGCCCGAGCCGGGACTTGGGAGCCAGGTTGCGTCCTGGGCCAGCACTGCCGGTGGCGCAACGAGCAACGCCAGTGCGAGCAGGCAGGCGCGCATCCAAAACCACGGCGCCGGCTTGCTGCGCATTTCGCTTTTCGGCCCAGCTGCTGGAGGCAGTCGCAGACGGCGACCCTAGCCCCTCGCTGATTCGCGGCTAACGGGCTGGCCGGTGTTTTGCCAGATAAAGACTAGTGGATTCAGTCGCTTTGCAAGCTTGACTTGGCCAGCTCGCGACAGCTGCAGCCGAGTCGTTGCGCGATCATCAAGCTCGGGCGGCCACCACGAGGGCTAGATCGACAACCAAGAGGCCGATGCAGGTCGCAAACCCGGCCCACGGCATCCAGGGTGGTGCCAGGTAGGTGTTCGCTGGCGCCTGCGTCTCACGCATCTTGATGCGGGCCAGCGCCAGATTGATGAGCGCGAACAGCAGCAGCGTAATCCGCGCCGTGATGTCGGCGAGCTCATCGAGGGGCAGCAACAGGGCCAGCACCAGCACCGCAGCAATGGTCAGCAGCGTTGCATTGATGGGCGTGTGCGTGACTGGGTTCACCTCCCTCAGCCACCCCGGCAGGCTGCCCTGCGCCGCCAGGCCATAGAGCACACGCGAGGACATGATGACCTGCACGATGATGCCGTTGAGGGTCGCCACCACGGCAATCGCGCTCATGGTGACCGGTGGTGCGCCTGTCAGCCGTTCGAACACGAGTGCCAGCGGCGCCTTCGAAGCGGCAAGCTCCGCTGCCGGCACGGCGACGAGTGCCACCCACGCCACCAGCACGTAAAGCACAGTCGTCAGCAGCAGCGTGATGAAGATGGCGCGCGGCAGGTTGCGCTTGGGCTCGCGCACCTCCTCGGCGATGTTGACGAGCCCCTCGAAGCCGAGAAAGGCGAAGACCGCGAGCAGGGTGGCCCCGGCGAGCCCTGCGGCCACCGCCGGGTTGCCGATCGGCGGCACCGCCTCGGGCAGGCGCGTCACCAGCTCAGGTCCCGACCAGACGCCCGCCGCGATCAGCAGCAGCAGCAGCCCACCGACCTCGATCAGCGTCATGACGCCTGCAAACACCACGGACTCCTTGATGCCCCAGGCCGCGATCGCGCCCATGGCGAGCACGACGAGCGTGATGCGAACCCCCTCAGGCAGGGGCAGGAACACGCCGACATAGCCCGCGCTGCCGACACTGATGGCGGCCGCCGACACGACGGCAATGGCGATCGCCAACAGCCCAACAAGCGTCGCCAGGCGGTCCGACTGGAACGCCGCGCGCACGTAGGCCGCCTCGCCCGCGGCAACCGGCATGCGTCCCGCAAGCTCTGCGAACGAGGCCGCCGTCAGCCCCATCAGCACAGCCGCGATCACGAAGGCCGCCGGAGCGTGCATGCCCGCGCGCGCGGCGGCGGCCCCGATCAGCACGTAGATGCCGGCGCCGATGGTGACGCCCAGGCCGTAGAGCACGGCGTTGGTGAGGGTGAGCGTGCGCTTGAGCCCTGTCTGGCCGCCGGCCGGCGAGGACGGGGGCAAGCTCGCGGCGGCGGCCTGTTGCTTGGAGCTCGCGCTCACGACGTTGGGCTCCTGTCCCTCTGACACCTGCGTGGTCCCGAGGACGTATAGCAGGGCCCGCGCGCGGCTGTTGATCCCCATCAAGTCCGTGGTTCCGAGATTGCCACAGCACAAGTTCGCGAGCCGGCTGACATTCCCGCGGCCGGGCCTATAGTGCGCCCCCATGGCCACACAATCCGCAAAGCCCCAGTCGGAAAAACCGAAGAAAGCTTCCAAGCCGCCCGCCGCCTGCTCGGTGCCGCCGGGCGAGCCGGTTCCCGTCATCAAGGGCAGCCACGTCTATCTGATCGATGGCTCGGGCTACATCTTCCGCGCCTTCCATGCGCTGCCGCCCCTGACGCGCCCCTCCGACGGCCTGCCCGTCGGCGCCGTGCACGGCTTTTGCGCCATGCTGTGGAAACTGCTGCAGGACTCCAGGAGGTCTAGCGGACCTACTCACCTCGCCGTCATATTCGACTACAGCGAGAAGACGTTTCGCAACGAGATCTACCAGGACTACAAGGCGCACCGCCCGCCGGCGCCCGAGGAGCTCGTTCCCCAGTTCCCGCTCATCCGCCAGGCCGTCAAGGCCTTCAACATCGCCTGTCTCGAGCAGAGCGGCTACGAGGCCGACGACCTCATCGCCACCTACGCCAAGCGCGTGCTGGCTGCCGGCGGCGACGTGACCGTCGTCTCCTCCGACAAGGACCTCATGCAGCTGGTCCAGCCCGGCCTCGTCATGATCGACACGATGAAGAACAAGACCATCGGGCCCGACGAGGTGCGCGAGAAGTTCGGTGTGCCGCCGGACAAGGTCATCGACGTGCAGGCTCTGGCCGGCGACTCCACCGACAACGTGCCGGGCGTGCCGGGCATCGGCGTCAAGACCGCCGCCGAGCTCATCAACGAGTACGGCGACCTCGATACGCTGCTCGCCCGCGCCGGCGAGATCAAGCAGCCCAAACGCCGCGAGCGCCTGACCGAGTTCGCCATGCAGGCCCGGCTCTCCCGCGACCTCGTCACGCTCAAGGACGACGTGCCGGTCGAGGTGCCTGTCGACATGCTCGGCGTGCGCGACCCCGAGGCCGACGCGCTGCTGGGCTTCCTGCGCGAGATGGAGTTCTCGACGCTGACCAAGCGCATCGCCGAGGGCCTGAAGGTCGACGTGCCGCCGCCGGTCGACCGACCCGCGGCCGCGCCAGCCGAGGAGACCGCCACTGCAAGCGCGTCAGCCACCTTTCCCAAGGCCGGCGGCAAGCCGCTGCCCGCAGCGGGAGCGACGACGCCGCAGGCAGCGGTCGCGACAGCGCAGCGCGACGCAAAGCAGAAGATCGACCGCTCGCAGTACGCAATCGTCACCGAGCTCCCCCAGCTCGCGGCCTGGATCGCCGAGGCGCGCGCCGCTGGACGGCTGGCCTTCGACCTGGAGACGACGAGCCTGGACGCCATGCAGGCCGAGTTCGTCGGCTTCTCGCTGGCCGTAGCTCCGGGCAAGGCCTGCTACGTGCCCCTCGGCCATCGCCCCGCCAGCGACGCCTTCGACTTCGGCGAGTCACAGGTGAAGCAAATCGCGGTGCGCGATGCGCTCGAGCACCTCAAGCCGCTGCTGGAGGACCCTTCGATCCTCAAGATCGGCCAGAACCTCAAGTTCGACCGCCTAGTCCTCGGTCGGCACGGCATCGATCTCGCCCCGCTCGACGACACCATGCTGCTCTCGTACGCGCTCGACGGTGGGCGCGGCCAGCACGGTCTCGACACGCTTGCGGAGCGCCACCTGGGGCACACCTGCATGTCGTTTGCGCAGGTTCTCGAGCACGCGCCCGGCGCCAAGAAATCCGACAAGACCTTTGCGCAAGTGCCGCTCGACAAGGCGACCGAGTACGCCGCCGAGGACGCGGACGTGGCGCTACGTCTGTGGATGGTGCTCAAGCCCCGGCTCGCCGCCGAGCACATGGCCACGGTCTACGAGACGCTGGAGCGGCCGATGGTGCCGGTCCTCGGCGACATGGAGCGCGCCGGCATCCGCGTCGACAAGTCGATCCTGTCGCGGCTCACCTCGACATTTGCCCAGCGCATCGCCCGGCTCGAGGAGGAGATCTACGATCTTGCGGGGCACAAGTTCAACCTAGGGTCGCCAAAGCAGCTCGGCGAGTTCCTGTTCGACAGCCTGAAGCTGCCGGGCGGCCGCAAGACCAAGACCGGCCAGTGGGAGACGCGCGCCAACCTGCTCGACGATCTCGCCGCGCGCGAGGACTTGCCCGAAGACGCACGCAAGCTCATCAACGTCATGCTGGAGTGGCGGCAGCTCGCCAAATTGCGCTCGACCTATACGGACTCGCTTCCCCAACACGTGAACCCGGAAACGGGACGCATTCACACCTCCTATGCGCTCGCCTCCACCACCACGGGGCGCCTCGCCTCCACCGACCCAAACCTGCAGAACATTCCAATTCGCACCAAAGAGGGCCGTGAAATCCGCACGGCCTTCGTCGCCGAGCGCGGCCACAAGCTCATCTCCGCCGACTACAGCCAGATCGAGCTGCGTGTGCTCGCCCACGTCGCCGACATTCCCCAACTCAGAAAAGCGTTCGAGGACGGCCTCGACATTCACGCCATGACCGCGTCCGAGATGTTCGGCGTCGCAATCGAGGGCATGCCGTCCGAGGTGCGCCGGCGCGCCAAGGCCATCAACTTCGGCATCATCTACGGCATCTCCGCATTCGGGCTCGCGGCGCAGCTCGGCATTTCCAAGCAGGAGGCGGGCGAGTACATCGCCACCTATTTCAAGCGCTTTCCCGGCATCCGCGACTATATGGAAAGCACCAAGAAATCCGCCCACGAGAACGGCTACGTCGAGACGATTTTCGGCCGCCGCGTGCACTACCCGGAGATCAACACCAAGAATCCATCGATGCGCGGCTTCCTGGAGCGCGCCGCCATCAATGCGCCGATCCAGGGATCGGCGGCCGATATCATCCGGCGCGCCATGATCCGGATGCCGCGCGCGTTGCAGGATGCGAAACTCGGCTCCGTGCGCATGCTGCTGCAGGTGCACGATGAGCTGGTATTCGAGGGCAAGGAGGCGGACGTCGGCAAGGCGCTCAAAACCATCGCCAGCGTGATGGAGAAAGCCGCCGAGCCGGCCGTGCGCCTGAGAGTGCCGGTGCATGTCGACGCCAAAGCCGCCGACAATTGGGAAGCGGCGCACTAGAGATCGCGCAAGCGATCGATTGGCTGCGTCGCTGGCATTGGGTGAAATCAAATAAGTGGAGGTCTGCAGTCGAGATGCTTAAAAAGCATCGGAGCGGCACCCGTGGGCGGCCGCTCCGATAATGCCGATCTACTTGATCAGGAACTTGTCCTTCTTGTCGCCGTCTTTCAGCTTGGCCGTCAGCCACCGCGGCATACGGCCACGGCCGGTCCACGTTTCGGTGGGATCCGCCGGGTTGGCGTACTTGGCAGCGACCTTGCGGCCCTTGCCGCCGCGACCGCCGCCGAAAAGGTCGCTCATCTTGAAGCCCGCAGAGGCTACCATCGCCTCGACCTTTTCCTTCAGCTGGTTGCGGGTGCGATCCTGAACTCCGGCTTTCGCTTTGCGAATCTTGTTCTCCAGCTCAGTCAGGTCCTTGTAAGACATACGTTCCAGTTCGCGAGCCATCTCACGGGTTCCTTATTGCGATGTTGATGTTGCAGGGTTTAGGTCTTCAAACTTAAAAACTCCCAAATTGCAACCCATCGGGCAACACTTTTGTTATTCCACTTCCGTCCATGGCTTTGTTTGTCAATCGCCGCGGCGAGCGGCTAACAGAACGTAGGAGCTCTTTCAACCTCAATTCTCCGGTCGATCACTGCCATTCCCAAGAGCTCCGGCGTGTTTCTGCCCCGTCATTGGGGCTCCCCAACTGCCTGCGGGCATTCAACAACCGGCAGAGAATACCGTTGAGCGGAATATGGGGCCAACGGATAGACTTTTGGGGCACCAGGATCAATGGGATCGGGTGAAAGTCAGCTATTAGTCGAATGCAAGACAATTCCTTGCGGACCACGCGCCATGCATTGCATCCGCAATGTGCTGCGATTAGACCGTGGTCTCGCAGGTCGTCGGGGCGCCGATTGCTCCGGCTCCTGATTTCGCAGCGGCTTTCGGCGATGCCTCTGTGGTATGGGACGGCAATGGCAGCGGAACTCGAGCTGATAACCGTGCGGGATTGGCTGCGCTATGCGGCAAGCCGCTTTGGCGCGGCCGGGCTCGTTTATGGCCACGGCACGAGCAATGCCCCAGACGAGGCGGCCTATCTCATCCTGCATACCCTGAGCCTGCCGATCGATCGCCTCGATCCGTGGCTCGACGCCCGGCTTCTCCCGGAAGAAAGGGCGCGTTTGCAGACGGTTATCGAGGCGCGCATCGCCACCCGGCAGCCCGCCTCGTATCTGACGAAGGAGGCCTGGATCGGGGGCCATTCCTTTTATGTCGACGAGCGGGTGATCGTCCCGCGCTCCCATATCGGCGAGTTATTGTGCAATGCAATATCGGCCGCCGGGGACGAATGGCCGCTCGGGATCGACGATCCCGCGGCGGTCGGCACCATTCTGGAGTTGTGCACAGGCTCGGGTTGTCTTGCCATTCTGGCCGCGCTGGCATTCCCGGAGGCAAGGATCGATGCCAGCGACATCTCCGAGGACGCCCTTGCCGTCGCCCGCCGCAACGTCGGCGACTACGGCCTGGAGGAGCGGATCGGGCTGTCCCGCTCGGACCTCTTCGCCGCCCATGCTGGCAACCGCTACGACCTCGTCATCGCCAATCCCCCCTATGTGAGCGGGCAAGCCGTGGCGGCGTTTCCCCCCGAGTATGCGGCCGAGCCCAAGATCGCCCATTCCGGCGGCGCGGACGGCCTCGATCTGGTGCGCCGGATCCTTGCCGAGGCTGGCGACTACCTCACGCCCGAGGGCTCGCTCATCGTCGAGGTCGGCACCGGCCGCGCCATCCTGGAGGACGAATACCCCGGCATGCCCTTCCTCTGGCTCGACACGGCCGAAAGCGAGGGCGAGGTATTCATGCTGCCGGCATCAGCCCTGCACTGACGCGACCTTCCCACGGCCTCTATCTGCTAGACTGCCCCAGACGGGGCGACCCGCCACACCCGCTGCTCGAAGCATGGACCACATGGCGACCGGAAATCCATTCACCGACACCAAACGCCGCCCCCACACCGAGGGGCCGTTCTACGCCAGCGAGGTCTCCCTCGCCAACCGCAACTCCGGCATCCTGCTGGAGGCCCTGCGCCACGATGTGACGCCGGTCGGGATGCACTATCTGCTCAATCATTTCGACGTACCCTATGTCGAGAGCGGCGATTGGCAGGTGGAGGTAGTCGGCTGCGTGCAGCGGCCTGCCAAGGTGTCCCTCGAGGACATCAAGCGGCTGCCGGCCCGCACCTTGCGCGTGACGCTCGAATGCGCCGGCAACGGCCGCGGTGTCATGACCCCGCGCTACCCGAGCATGCCCTGGGGTCACGAGGCCGTGAGCACTGCGGAATGGACCGGCACGCCGCTGCGGCATGTGCTCGAGCGCGTGGGCTTGGGCGAGGATGCGGCGGAGATCGCCTTCATCGGCGCCGATCGCGGCTTCGACAGCGGGCAGGAGCACGCCTATGGCCGCAGCCTGAAGCGCGAGCCAGCGCTCGGCGACGACGTCTTGCTGGTGTGGGCCATGAACGGCGCCCCGCTGCTGCCCCAGCACGGCTTTCCCCTGCGCCTGATCGTGCCCGGCTGGTACGGCATGGCGAGCGTGAAGTGGCTCAATCGTATCGAGGCGCTGGACAGGCCCTACGATGGCTACCAGCAGGCGGTGGGCTACCACTTTCGCTCCGAGCCGGACGGCCCGCGCACGCCCGTCACGCATATGCGGGTGAAGTCGCTGCTGGTGCCGCCCGGCATCCCCGACTGGTACACGCGCCGCCGGCTGGTGGACGCCGGTGCGGTGACGCTGGCGGGCCGTGCGTGGTCGGGTCGTGGGGTGCCGATTGCCAAGGTCGAGGTCGCAGTCGACGGCGCGTGGCAGCCGGCCGAGCTCGACCCGCCGCAAGGCAAGTTCGCCTGGCGCGGCTGGCGCTGGGTGTGGAACGCAACGCTTGGCGAGCACGAGCTTGCCTGCCGCGCCACCGACGTCAACGGCGACACCCAGCCTCTCGATATCCCGTGGGATGCCGGCGGCTTCGGCAACAATGCCGTGCACCGCGTGCACGTGACCGTGAGATAGCGACGACGATGAGCACGATCCAGGTCTCCCTGTGGCGCGGCAAGGTCGACGGCGGCTATCGCACCTACAGGGTGCCGCAGCGCGACAACCAGACCGTGCTCGACGTCGTCACCTGGGTGCAGCGCAACGCCGATCCCACGCTCGCCTACCGCTTCGCCTGCCGCGTCGGCATGTGCGGGTCGTGCGCCATGACCGTCAACGGCCGCCCGCGCTGGACCTGCCGCACGCATGTCTCGCGCGTCGTCGAGGATGGCCGCCTCGAGATCGGCCCGCTCGCCAACCTGCCCGTCATCAAGGACCTTACCTGCGACATGGCCGCGTTCTTCGAGAAGTGGCAGCGCGCCAAGGGCGTGTTCGCTCCGAGCAAGACGCGCGCCGACCCGATCGAGCGGATCGCGCCCGACAGCGCCCCTCGCCTCGCCGTCGATGCAGCCGTCGAGTGCATCAACTGCGCGGTGTGCTACTCGGCCTGCGACACGGTGCGCTGGAACGAGGACTATCTCGGGCCCGCCGCGCTCAACCGCGCCTGGACGCTAGTCAACGACGTACGCGATGCCGGCAATCGCGCCCGCCTGGCCGCTGCCGCAGCCGACGGCGGCTGCCACGCCTGCCATTCGCACCAGAGCTGCCAGCAGCACTGCCCCAAGGAGCTCAATCCCACCGCGTCCATCGCCGGCCTCAAGCGCCGCACCATGCAGGCCTACATCAGGGGTGAGCTGTGATCGCTACGTCTCGCGAGCAACGCCGTGTCTCTAGCGTTCCCTCCCCCCTTGTGGGGGAGGGACAGGGAGGGGGGGATGGCAGAACGCTGCAGTTGGGAGTCCCCCCACCCCTAACCCCTCCCCACCAGGGGGAGGGGAATCCGCGCGACGCTTGCGGTGCACGCGCATGAACGTGCGGCTCTACATCCTGCAGCGGGCGACGGCGGCGATCATGGCGCCGCTGGTGCTGGGGCATCTCGTCGTCATCTTCTACGCCACTAGCCGCGGCCTCTCCGCCGCCGATATCCTGGGACGCACGCGCGGCAGCGTCGGCTGGGGCCTGTTCTACGGGCTGTTCGTGCTGGCGGCTGCCACGCACGGCGCCATCGGCGTCAGGGTCGTGGCCGCCGAATGGCTGGGCCTCAGGGGCCAGCAGGCGAGCCTCCTGATGTGGGGATTCGGGCTCGTCCTCGCCGGTCTCGGGCTCAGGGCCGTCGCCGCGGTGGTGTTGTGATGGACCGGCCGAGCCAACGCGGCCCGCGACAGCACACCGGCGGCCATCGCCGCGATCCCCTGTGGATTGCGGCCCTCGTGCACCGCCTCTCGGGCCTCGCCCTCGCCTGCTTCCTGCCGCTGCACTTCCTCGCGCTGGGTCTCGCCATCGACGGCGAGGCACGGCTCGACGGCTTGCTCAAATGGACCGCCAATCCGGTCGTGAAGTTGGCCGAGACGCTGCTCGTGCTGCTGCTGGCCGTGCACATGCTGGGAGGCATCCGCCTGCTCGTCATCGAGAATGCGCCCTGGCGCGAGGGGCAGAAGCGGCTTGCAACCGGCGCCCTCGTCGTTGCGGCAGCGGTCGCGCTCGCGTTCCTGGCCCGTGCGGTCTAAGAGTTTCTCATGCTCGAACGGCTCCAGACCGACATCCTGATCCTGGGCTCCGGTGGCGCCGGGCTGTTTGCGGCGCTGCATGCGCATCAGGCGAATCCCGGCCTCGACATCACGGTCGCCACCAAGGGCCTCGTCGGCAAGTGCGGCTGCACGCGCATGGTGCAGGGCGGCTACAACGTCGCGCTCAACCCCGGCGACTCCATCGAGCGCCACTTCATGGACACCATCGAGGGCGGCAAGTGGCTGCCCGACCAGGACCTCGCCTGGACGCTCGTGACCAAGGCCGTCGAGCGCGTGCACGAGCTCGAGAACGAGGTCGGCTGCTTCTTCGACCGCAATCCCGACGGCACGCTGCACGGCAAGGCCTTTGCCGGCCAGACCTTCGACCGCACCGTGCACAAGGGCGACCTCACCGGCATCGAGATCATCAACCGGCTGATGGAGCAGGTATGGGCGCGGCCCGTCCG
>JBGGME010000054.1:0-7068 GCA_041288195.1 Hyphomicrobiaceae bacterium | reverse complement strand
GCGCCGGTATTGCGTGGACTGGCGAGCCGCGGCTTTGCTCAGCACAGGCTCGGTCCGGAGGATGTGGAGGACGTGGTTCAGGAGACGTTGCTGGCCGTGCATCTGAAGCGCCACACCTGGGACGAGCGCCAGCCGCTGTTTCCGTGGGTGTATGCCATCGCCCGCAACAAGCTGATCGACAATCTGCGCCGGCGCGGCCGACAGGCTCATCTGCCCATCGACGACATCGGCGAGTCATTGGCAGTCAGCGAGCTGCCGGCGGAGATGAACGGCGTCGACGCCGAGCGGGTGATCGCCAGGCTCAAGGGCCGCCAGCGCGAGATCGTCGTGGCCATCTCCATCGAGGGCGCCAGCGCGCGGCAGGTGGCGCAGCGCCTCGGCATGACCGAAGGCGCCGTTCGCGTCGCCCTGCACCGCGCCCTCAAGTCGCTCGCCAGGGCATTCCGAGCCGATCCGCCATGAAGACCGACGACCTGATCAAAGCCATAGCCGAGGACGGTGCGGCGAGCGCACGGCCGCTGTCGCTGCGCGTGCTGGTCGCGCTCGGCATCGGCGGCCTATTGGCGGCGGCTCTGTTCGCGCAGGCTCTCGGCGTGCGCCCGGACATCGGCAGCGCAATGCAGACGTGGCGGTTCGTGGGCAAGGTTGTCATCACGCTCACTTGCTTTGCCGCCGCGCTGTGGGCGACAGCGCAGCTGAGCCGGCCGGACGCCGAGCCGCGCACGGCGCTCGCCGCGTTTTCCCTGCCCATGCTCCTGCTCGGCCTCGCCATCGGGGTGGAGCTGGCGTCATCCTCGGCGGGCACCTGGTCTGCCCGCGCGATGGGCAGCAACTCCCGGCTTTGCCTGGCGTCGATCACTCTGCTGTCGGTTGCGCCGCTCGTAGCCCTGCTCGTGGCCTTGCGGGCGGGTGCACCGCGGTCGCCGGCGATGGCCGGTGCGGCTGCTGGCCTGCTGGCGGGCGGGCTGGGGGCGGTGCTCTACGCCATCCACTGCCCCGACGACTCGCCGCTGTTCGTGGCGCTCTGGTACGTGCCGGCCGTTGCCCTGGTGGTGCTGGCGGGCGCAGCCGCCGGGTCCCGCGTGCTGCGGTGGTGAGGAGGCCGGCGCTGTCGCGCGCGCCTTGGCCCCGGCCGCCGCTTCACTCGCGGGCCTGGTGCACCTCGATGATGTTGCCGTCGGGGTCGTAGAAGAAGATCTGCTGCCAGCCCTTCATGGCCCAGGCGCCGAAGTCGGAGTAGGGGATGCCCTTGTCCTCGAGGCGCTTCTTGAAGGCGGCGATGTCGTCGGTGCGGAAGGCGATGTGGCCGCGCTCGACGGGGTTGACGGCCTGGCCGGTGCGGAAGCCGACACCCAAGTCCTTCTCGGAAAGGTGGAACTGCGTGGCGCCTTCGCTCAGGAACGAGACCTTGCCGGGGTAGCCGCCGGAGAGGTCGCGGTTTGCCTCGAGGCCGGGCTCGGTCTTCATGTCGAGCACGTCGCGGTAGAAGGCGTCCATGGCGGGCACGTTGGTGGAGCACAGGTTGACGTGATGCAGCTTCAGTTTCATGGGCGCTTCCTCGGGTTCACTTCGTTGGTGTCCAGCCGGCTTCGGTGTCGTGGTCGGGGTGCTGGTAGCTGATGATTGCGGCGGCGGTCTCGGTGCCGACGTTGTCGGTGGTGGTCTTGCCGGGCATGGCGGCAAGGTGGGCGAGCCAGGCGAGCCTCGACTCCACGCCGACCTCGTAGGTGGGGGCGACGCGCGCAGGCTGATCGAAGGCGCCGGTCATCAGCTCGATGATGGCGCCGCCGGGCTTGCGGTAGCTGAGCGGCGTGCCGCATCGGGCGCAGAAGTCGCGCACCGCGCGCGAGGAGGACTGGAAGGTCGAGGGCTCCCCGCGCGTCCAGGCGAACTCGGTCCACGGCACCTCGGCGAGAACCGTGAAGGGGCCGGCGGCGGCCTTCTGGCACATGCGGCAGTGGCAGATGCCGATCTTCCCCGGCTGCGCGTAGACGGCAAAGCGCACGGCGCCGCACTGGCAGCCGCCGGTGTAGAGGGGGGCTCGATCCGTCGCCTGGGCAGTCATGAGGAAATCCTAAGATCAACGAACTCGCCGAGCACCCAACGTTGCGGCGAGCTCGCAGGTGTTCATCGAGCGAGGCAGCTTGCCTCACGCTGGATCGCGGTGACAAGCACCGCGATGACCGTTGCGTCAGCCCTTCACGCCGAGCGCCTCGTGCAGGCTCGTGAGCGTGGCGACGGCATCGCAGCCGGCGAAGATGAAGGTGTCGACGCCCGCGGACTTGAGCGCGGCCTCCTGCGCCTTCGGTCGGCCGGCGAGCAGGACGCGGGTCGCGCCGGCAGCCTTGAGGGCGCCGGCGGTGGCTTCCGCCAGCTCGGCATAGACCTGGTCGGAGGAGGCGACGCAGGCGATCGCGGCGCCGCTGTCGGCGAAGGCCTTGCCGGCGTCGGCGGAGTTGTGGAGCGGTGGGCCGGCGATGGCCTCGATGCCGCCGGCGGCGAGGAAGTTGCGCACCCACATCGAGCGTGCCGAATGCACGGCAAGCTCGCCGAGCGAGGCGAGAAACACCTGCGGTCGCTTGCCGGTCCTCGCCTGATGGGCGTCGGCGGCATCGCGCAGCCGCTCGAACGGCTCCGCTAGGCGGCGCGGCAGCAGTGGGGTGACCGACGTGCCGCCTTTGACGACGGGCTCGGGCACGGCGTGCGGCTCCACCTTCACGCCGTCGTCGGCGAGCATCGGGAAGGCCGAGACGCCCGTGAGCTCGAGCCGGCCGGCAGCGACATCGCGGCCGCGTGCGTCGGCGACCTTGGCGATCTCGGCCTGGATGAAACCGCTCTCGAGCGCCGCGGCCATGCCGCCCTTGGCCTCGATTGCCTGGAACTGCGCCCAGCCGGCATTGGCGAGGTCGTCGGTGAGCTTCTCGATATACCAGGCGCCGTGGCCCGGATCGGCGACGCGGCCGAGCGAGCTTTCCTCCTGCAGCACGAGCTGGGTGTTGCGGGCGACGCGGCGGGCGAACGCATCGGGCTTGCCCATGGCCCAGGTGAAGGGGAGCACGGTGACGGCGTCGGCGCCGCCGAACGCTGCGCCGGCGCAGGCCGCCGTCGTGCGCAGCATGTTCACCCACGGATCGCGCCTGGCCATCATGCGCTCCGACGTGGTGGCGGCGATGTGGAGCTTGTCGACGGCGTGCGTGGCGCCGCACGCCTCGGCGACGCGGGCGGCAAGCTTGCGGGCGGCGCGCAGCTTGGCGATCGTCAGGAACAGGTCGGCGTCGGCGGCAAGGGCCAGCCCGATCTTCGAGAAGGCCGCGCGAGGCCGTAAGCCCGCGGCTTCGCAGGCGCGCAGGTAGGCGACGAGGGTCGCCAGCATGGCGCCGAGCTCCTGGGCCTCGCTGCCGCCGGCCTCATGGTAGGGGCGGCCGTCGGCCACGAGCGCCGTCATGTTGGTCATGGTGCGGCAGTCGTTGGCGAACTTGGCGGCGATCTCGCAGGAGCGCTGCGCGGGGTAGTAGAGCGTGCCGGTGCGGGCGAGCACGCCGAGGGGATCGTAGTTGAAGGCGCCGCGGCGCACGTTCTCGTTGACGTTGGCCGCGCGCCAGATCTCGAGCAGGCTGCCGGCCGCATCCATGGTGTTCTCGCGCGCGTCGAGGGCGATGGCGCAGGCATCGAGGAACACGCCCTTGAGCGCGGTCGACAGGGCCTCGGCGCTGTAGGAGAGGCCGGCCTGGCCGGGGGCGGTCACCTGCAGGAGGATCGACGTGGCGCCGCCCGTGAGGTCTTCGAGGATGGCGGCGTTGGCGGCCTTCGGGTCGGTCTCGGCGTGGCGCTGGCGGATATCCCAGCCGCCGGGGAAGTAGGCGGTGCGGGCGGTGAGGTGTGCGCCGGCAATCGCGTCGGTGCGGGTGTAGAGGGGCTGGACGGCGAGCCCGTCGGCGGTGCGGGCAACCAGCCGCTTCTCGAAGTCGGCGCCTTTCAGCACCTTCTCGACCAGCTTCAGCCAGGCCTCCCGAGAGGGTGGCTCGAAGCCGGCCGCCAGCGGCACAATGGTCTCACTCATCACGGCTCTCGCTTCACGCCGGCGCGATTTTCCTCATTCCTAGAGCGAGTTCGCTTCTGATGGAAGCCATGTCATCCCGGCGCTTGTGTCGCCGGGATCCATCCCTCCGCTAACGCCGGGGCAGACTGATAGGTGGATCCCGGGCACACCGGCCTGCGCCGGTGCAGGCAAGGCCCGGGATGACACCGGTCGTCGACGCGCGGCCCGCTGTTAGAACAGCTTGGGCTGCCACTTGTGCAGGATCCAGAGCACGAGCTCGGGTTGGAACAGCCACAGCACGGCCAGCGCCAGGGCAAGGATTGCGATCACGACGACCACGGAGCCGCCGAGCGGCATGCGGTAGCTGAGGCCGGTGCCGGGGATGCCGAACGTCGCCGTGCGGCTGCGCGTGCCGACGTTGACCGTCGCGCCGCGCCCGCCGAGGCTGGTGCTGACGCCGGTCTTGGAGATGTTGAACTTGACGCCGGGCAGGATGCCGATCGACTTGCGGAAGCGGAGACCGGGAATGAAAGCCATGAGGATGCCTCGTGCTGCATGTGGAAGGGCCTGGACGCTTCACGGCACGCAACAACTGAGAACGCAGCGAGCGACTTGCGATCAGTGACTGAGCCCGAACAGGTTTCCGAACCGGCGGAGCTTGTCCTTGACCTGGCCCACGGCTGTGTTGCGGGCAAGAAGCCGCTCGTGGGCCGACTCGCCGTGGATCGTATCCTTGTATTTTGTCCGAAGCTCGGCGTCGGCTTCGATCAGCGCCTGCCGCTCCTCGGGCGTCAGCGGGCCGACGCGCGACATCGGCGGGCGGATCAGCGTGCGCTGCACGACCGAGGGCTGGCCGTTGCCGAACAGCACGGAGACCAGAGCTTCGCCGACCTGCAGCTCCTGGATCACGCGCTCGGTGTTGAACTCGGGGTTCGGACGGAAGGTCTGTGCGGCCGCGCGCACGGCCTTCTGCTCCTTGGGGGTGAAGGCCCTGAGCGCGTGCTGGACGCGGTTGCCGAGCTGGGCGGACACGCGGTCGGGCACGTCGCCCGGGCTCTGCGTCACGTAGTAGACGCCGACGCCCTTGGAGCGGATCAGGCGCGTGACGCGCTCGATCTGGTCGAGCACGGCCTGCGAGGCGCCGTTGAACAGCAGGTGCGCCTCGTCGAACAGGAACACGAGCTTGGGCTTGTCGAGATCGCCGACCTCGGGCAGGCGGTTGAACAGCTCGGAGAGCATCCACAGCAGGAACGTGGCGTAGAGGCGCGGCGTGGTCATCAGCTTCTCGGCGGAGAGAATGTTGATGACGCCTCGGCCGTCCGGCGCGTGCCTGACGAAATCGAGAATGTCGAGGGCGGGCTCGCCGAAGAAGTTGGCGGCGCCCTGCTGCTCGAGGACGAGGAGCCGCCGCTGCAGCACGCCGACGGTGGCGGGCGCGATGTTGCCGTAGCGCGAGCGCAGCTCGGTGGCGCGCTTGCCCATCTCGTCGATGATGGAGCGCAGGTCCTGCAGGTCGAGGATCGCCATCTTGGCATCGCCCGCCGCGCGCTCGTCCTCGGCCCAGCGGAAGGCGATGTTGAGCACGCCCTCCTGCGGCTCCGACAGCTCGAGCAGGCGTGCCAGCAGCAGCGGTCCCATCTCCTGGGCGGTGGCGCGCACGGGATGGCCCTGCACGCCGAACACGTCCCAGAAGGCCACCGGGAAGGCGCTGTTGCCGAAGCGGGCACCGAGGCCGATCTCCTCGGCGCGGCGGATGAGCTCAGGCCTGCGCGTGCCGGCCACGGCGATGCCCGACAGGTCGCCCTTGATGTCGGCGGCGAACACGGGAACGCCGGCAGCCGAGAAGCCTTCGGCCAGCACCTGCAGCGTGACGGTCTTGCCGGTGCCGGTCGCGCCGGTGACGAGGCCGTGGCGGTTGGCGAGCCGCAGCTCGATGCATTCGGGGATCAGCTCGCGTCCCTTGCGGCTGCAACCCAAGAGCACGGCGCCGTCCTGCACGTAGTCGGTCGGGCTGGCGTAACCGGAGTTGGACGTCGCGCTGTCGAGCGTATCCGCCATGCCTTGGGGCCTCGATGGGGCTGGAGCCGGGCCAGAACACTTCGCAGCGCGCCAAAAGCGCGAGGCGAATCAACGCTTGCTCATTTCCGTGTTTGCACCGTCGGTTGTCCGTTTGCAAATCGGCGGGCCGGGGCGGCTGTGGAGCGGAGGCGCCCGTATCGGCCGTAGAGGGACATCCGATCGCATGGTGAACGCGCCGGTCCCTGGGGAGTGGGATCGGCCAACAGGACCTCGGTAGCAAAATTGCCTTGTTTTTTCGCGCGGTAGGCGGGCGCCCCCGGATTGCCAACCGCTGGTGCTCATGTAATTCAAGAGAGGGGCGTCGGGTTGTGCGGATGTAAGGAGCGCGCCAATGGTTCAAAGCGAGGGCCTGATGCAGGAGGGCAAGATCTTCCTCGGCCGCAGCGTTGAGCCGGAGTACCTGGAGCTCAAGCTAGCCAACCGCCACGGCCTGATCACGGGCGCAACCGGCACCGGCAAGACGGTGTCGCTGCAGGTGCTGGCCGAAGGCTTCTCGGCTGCGGGCGTGCCGGTATTCGCCGCCGACATCAAGGGCGACCTCTCCGGCGTCGCGGAGCCGGGCGTCAAGAAGGACGGGCTCGCCAAGCGCGCCAAGGAAATCGGCCTCGACGACTGGTCCAACACCGCCTTCCCGACCGTGTTCTGGGACGTGTTCGGCGAGCAGGGCCATCCCGTGCGCGCCACCGTGCAGGACATGGGGCCGCTGCTGCTCTCGCGCCTGCTGGAGCTCAACGAGACGCAGGAGGGCGTGCTCAACATCCTGTTCCGGGTGGCGGCCGACGAGGACATGCCGCTGCTCGACCTCAAGGACCTGCGCGCCATGGCCAACGACATCGGCCAGCGCGGCAAGTCGCTCATGACCAAGTACGGCAACGTCGCCGCCATCTCGGTGGGCGCGATCCAGCGCCGGCTGCTGGTGCTCGAGGAGCAGGGCGCCGACGCCATCTTCG
>JBGGME010000053.1:0-20119 GCA_041288195.1 Hyphomicrobiaceae bacterium | reverse complement strand
GGCCCCTCGCCTTGCCCGCCTTGGAGATGATCGCCTTGTACTTGGCCGACCCAGACGGCGGCAGCTTGGTCATGATCAGCGGCACCCGGTCCGGCTGCCCCGCCCCCTGCGCCACCGCCGAGCCCGAGGAGAGCAGTGCCGTCGCTGCGAGGCTCGCGGCGACGCCGAGCCCGAGGCCCACACCGAACAGACCCAGGCCGGCAATGCGCGGCGCGGAGCCAGATCCTGCAAACCGCCGATTCAGTGTCATGTCACCATCCTCCCAGTTCGCCCGCCGCCCGGCTTCTTGTCCTGTTGCCGCAATACATCGGCTCATTCGCTAGTACCGCATGCGGTCCAGGCGCTCGAACAGCGCCTTGGCATCCTGCTCGTCGCCAGCCTCGCAGGCATCGAAGGCGCGCAAGGCCATGCGGCTCACGCCTGCCAGTTGCTCCGGCGAGATGCGCTGATACATCTCACGGTCGCGCTTCTCCCAGAAACTCTTGTAGAGTGAGCCGCAATCCATCCGCGCCGGGGCGCCCGGACCGAACGGCTCGTTGAGCAGGACCGCAGCCAACGCCAAACACGCAGCCAGTGCCGTGCCGGCGACCGTGAACGCCCAGCTGCGGCTCGAACGCCGGCGAAGGGGGATCACCCGGGCAGAGCCGGCGCCGGAGTTGGCCTCAGCGGCGGCGATGCGCGACAGGATGGGGTCGAGAAGATGAGCCGGCGGAGCAAGCCCAGGCTCGCGCTCGCTCAGGGGGCCGAGCCGTCGCTCCCAGGCCGCAATCGCCTCGGCGAGCTGGCGGTCGCCTGCACGGCGAGCAGCGACGCGAGCGCGCTCGGCCGCGTCCAGGGAGCCGAGCACGTACTCGGCCGCCAGCGCGTCAATGTCCTCCTCCTCAGTCATCGACCAAGACAGTCCTTGAGCTGCGCAAGGCTGCGGCGCAGCCATGTCTTCACCGTTGCAACCGGCCGACCGACGCGGGTCGCGATCTGCTCGCGAGTCAGGCCACGATAGTAGGCGAGCAGCAGGATCTCCTTCCTCTCCGGCTCCAGCGCGTCCAGGCAGCGATAGAGCCGCCGCAATTCCTCCGTCCGCTCGTAGCTGGCGGCCGGGTCGTCCTCGCCGGGCACCTCCAGATGCTCGGGTGCGTCCTCGATCGAGCGCATGGTGCCGCGCCTCGCCTCGTCGAGCGCCCGGTTGCGCGCGATCGTCGCCATCCACGTGATCGGCGAGCTTGCGGCGGCGTCGAAGTCGCCGGCCCGCTGCCACACGCGCACGTAAACCTCCTGCAGGACTTCATCGGCCACGTCAGAGCGACCCAAGATACGAACGATGATGCCATAAAGTTTCACGGAGGTTGCCGCATAGACCGTCCGGAACGCGGCCACGTCCCCGCCGGCAGTGCGCTCCAGCGCCTCGATGAGGTCCTGTCTGGATAGGGGCATGCTGCCTCTGAACCCCGTCCCACGCCGCCGACCCACAAGGGTGGGTGCAGGCTCTCCGTCGGCCACTCCCGCACGCTAGCCTGTCGGCCAGAATCCAGGTGAGGTCAAGCGGCACGTTCGGGGCCGTTTTCCGGCCCTTCCGGGCGATTGCTCCGTCAGGGCCGCAACGGCCCGGAAAGCCCAGCCGGCCCGCAGCACTGCCCGCGCAGCGCCGGCTCGTAGCGCTGATCCATTCGCGGACCAAGCGACATTTTTTTCCTCCCTCCTGAAACTTTGGCGGGGGGGCGTCCGTATCTCGCATCAGCTGGCGGCGGGAGTCCCCACGCGGCTGAAGGATTGGATAGGGAGACTACACATGAAGCGTTTCGCATCTGCAGTACTCGCGGTTGCGCTCCTCGCCACCCCCGGCGGGATCGCGATCGCCCAGGGCAAGATGGATTGCGGCAAGGCCTACAAGGGCTTCTGGGACAAGCTCGAGCGCGAGAAGTATGCCAAGATCAACCCTGAGCAGCTGGCTGGCGTGAGCCGCATGGCCCTGCGCGCCTACGATGCGTGCCAGGCCGGCGACGAGCTCGATGCCAAGGCCCTGTTCGACAAGCTCGACAAGATGAAGTTCTGAACGCCGCTGGCCCGAGGTTTCGAGCCGGCGCGAGAGCGCCTGTGTGGGCTCCCCGCTCCTCGGGGAGCCCACACTTGTTTTTGGGAGAGTGGGTGCTGCGCTGCGGGAACCGCCGGCCTCAGCAGAGCCAGTCGGGCAGGCGGTCCTGGCCGATCAGGTCGGCGTAGGTCTGGCGGGGGCGCACGACGGCGTAGGTGTCGCCCTTCACCAGCACCTCCGGCACCAGCAGGCGGGAATTGTAGGTCGAGGACATGGCCGAGCCGTAGGCGCCCGCAGTCATGAAGGCCAGCAAGTCGCCGGCGCCGAAGGGCGGCAGTCTGCGATCGAGCGCCAGGTAGTCGCCGGTCTCGCAAATCGGCCCCGTCACGTCCTGCGCCACCGGCTCGTTGCCACGCAGCGCCTCCTGCACCGGCCAGATCTCGTGGTAGGCTTCGTAGAGCGTCGGCCGGATCAGGTCGTTCATGGCCGCATCGACGATGGTGAAGGCCTTGTCGCGCCCGCGCTTGGCGTAGATTACGCGCGCCACCAGGACGCCGGCGTTGGCGACGATCATGCGGCCAGGCTCCAGCACCAGCGCGAGCCCCAGCGATCCCAGCGTCTCGCGCACGACCTGCGCATATTCCTGCGGCGAAGGCGGCACCTCGTTGCCGGAAACGTATGGCACGCCGAGGCCGCCGCCGAGATCGAGATGGGAGAGCTTGTGGCCGTCCGCGCGCAGGGTGGATGCGAGCTCGCGCATGAGGATGAAGGCGTTGCGAAAAGGCGCCAGGTCGGTGATCTGGCTGCCGATGTGCATGTGGATGCCGGCGACGGCGATGCCGGGCAGCCCGGCAGCCTTGGCGTAGAGCCGCGGCGCATCCTCGAACGGCACGCCGAACTTGTTCTCGGCCTTGCCGGTCGAGATCTTGGCGTGCGTCTTGGCATCGACGTCGGGATTGACGCGGAGCGCGATCGAGGCCGTGCGGCCGAGGCCCGCCGCCACCTCGCTCAAGGCCTCGAGCTCGGGCTCGGACTCCACATTGAAGCCGAGAATGCCCTCCCTCAGCGCATAAGCCATCTCCTCGCGCGTCTTGCCGACCCCGGCGAAGATGATCTTGTCGGCCGAGACGCCAGCCGCGCGGGCACGCCGCAGCTCGCCCTCCGACACCACGTCCATGCCGGCGCCGAGACGGGCGAGCGTGGCGATCACCGCCTGGTTGGAGTTGGCCTTCAGCGCGTAGCAGATGAGGGCGTCGAGGCCGGAGAAGGCCTGGGCCAGCACCCGGTAGTGCCGCTCCAGCGTGGCGGTCGAGTAGCAATAGAAGGGCGTGCCGACCTCGGCGGCCACACGCGCGAGGCTCACATCCTCCGCATGGAGGACGCCTCCGACATAGCTGAAGTGGTGCATGTCAGCGGATCAGCGGATCGAGGATCGATTTCCTGTGCGGTACCGGCTGCCCCGGGGTGCCGGGAACGGCATCGCCCGTCTCGACCTTCTCGCCCGGCGGTGCTTCCAGCGAGCCGCGCACGCCACAGCCGCTGAGGCCAAGCGCACCCAGCACCAGCAACCCAGCCGCAAAAGCGAGCCGCAGACGGCCGTGCATCTGATCCCTGCTCACAGTCCGCAACAAACGTTGGCCCCTGAAACAACAGGCGTTTCGAGGCCGATACAAGCTTCTTAGCCCTTTCTGGGCGCCTTTTCCAACCGCTTTATCCAGCCTCGGGCCATTTTGCGGACGTTATGTGGCGCCGTTCCCCCATAGCTGGTTCGGCTCCTGACCGAGCTGTCCACCGACAGGACGGACAGGCACTCGGCCGTGATGCGCGGGCTGATGGCCTGCATGGCCTCGAGCGGCAGGGCATCGAGGGGGATGCCCTTGGCCTCCGCGGCGGCGACGATCCGGCCGGTGACGTGGTGCGCCTCGCGGAAGGGCATGCCGAGGCTCCGCACCAGCCAGTCTGCAAGATCGGTCGCTGTCGAGTAGCCGGCAGAGGCCGCCGCCCGCATGGACTGGGCGTTGGGCTCGAGGTCCTCGACCATGCCGGTCATGGCCGCAACCCCCAGGCGCAGGCTCGCCAGCGCGTCGAAGGTTGCCTCCTTGTCCTCCTGCATGTCCTTGGCGTAGGCGAGGGGCAGCCCCTTCATCACCATCAGCAGCGATTGGAAGGCGGCGGCGACGCGTCCCGATTTGGCGCGCACCAGCTCGGCCGCATCCGGATTGCGCTTCTGCGGCATGATCGAGGAGCCGGTCGTGAACTTGTCCGACAGCTTGATGAAGGCGAACTGGGGCGTCATCCAGATTACGATCTCTTCGGCGAGGCGGGAGAGGTGCATGGCCGCGATCGCCGCGGCGGCGAGCGTCTCCAGCGCGAAGTCGCGGTCCGACACCGCGTCGAGCGAGTTGGCGGCCGGACGGTCGAAGCCCAGCGCCTCGGCGGTCGCATGCCGGTCGATCGGGAAGGAAGTGCCGGCGAGCGCGGCGGACCCCAGCGGACACTCGTTGAGCCGCGCGCGCGCATCGGCAAGGCGACCACGGTCGCGGGCGAGCATCTCGACGTAGGCGAGGAGGTGGTGACCGAAGGTCACGGGCTGCGCCGGCTGCAGGTGCGTGAAGCCCGGCATGACGAGATCGTTGCACGCCTCGGCCTTGCGCGCGAGCGCCAGCTGCAGGCCGGCGAGCGCGGCATCGGCCTGGTCGATCCAGTCGCGCACGTAGAGCCTGAAGTCGGTGGCCACCTGGTCGTTGCGCGAGCGGGCGGTGTGCAGGCGGCCGGCCGGCTCGCCGATCAGCTCCTTGAGTCGGCTCTCGACGTTCATGTGCACGTCCTCGAGCGCGCGCGAGAACACGAGCTTGCCGGCCTCGATCTCCTCCAGCACCCGGTCGAGGCCGGCCCCGATCTTGCGGGCGTCGTCCCTGGAGATGATGCCCTGGGCCGCGAGCATGGCCGCGTGCGCCTTGGAGGCGCGGATATCCTGGGGGGCCAATGCCTTGTCGAAGCCGATGGAGGCGTTTATCTCCTCCATGACCTCGGCGGGCGACATGGAGAAGCGGCCACCCCACATCTTGTTGGCGGTCTTGTCGGTCACGACGCTGCCTTGGCCCGAGGTTGCTGCTGCGCGAGGCGGATGACGAGATGCTAGCCGAGAAGCCACCGCCGAGCGCCTGGAGGCCGGGGATCTCCGCGGCACTGCTGGCCGCGGGGATAGCCGCACTGGCGGGGTTTGCCGTCGTATACGTGACGCTGGGCCGTCCTGACAACGCCGTTCAGTCTGCTGTGCCCGCGCCAGCCCCTGCCCCACCAGGGGCCGGGGTCAATCCGCTGAGCCGGGGGCATATGGCGGCCTTCATCTTCCGCAAGTCGCCCGAGGAGCTGCCGGAGGTCAAATTCCTGGATGCCGAGGGCAAGGAACGCACGCTCGCCCACTGGCGCGGCAAGGTCGTGCTCCTGAACCTGTGGGCGACCTGGTGCCTGCCCTGCCGCAAGGAAATGCCGGCGCTCGACCGGCTGCAGGCCGAGATGGGCTCCGACAAGTTCCAGGTGGTGGCAGTCAGCGTAGATCGCACCGGGCTCGCCGGCGCCCGCAAGTTCCTCGACGAGACCAAGACCGGCAAGCTCGCCCTCTATGCCGATCCGACCGCGCGCCTGGCAACGACGCTGCGCGCGGCGGGCCTACCCGCGACGCTCCTTCTTGATGCCCAGGGTCGCGAGGTCGGCCGCCTGCTTGGCCCCGCCGAATGGGACAGCGACAACGCCAAGCGTCTGATCGCCGCTCAGATCAAGTGAAGTGCGCCTGCCCCCGCAACGCGACAGCGATCAGGGATAGAACACCGACGTGGGCTGCTCGGAGTCGGCCTGCAGCAGGCCGGCGACGATGGCGCGGGTGAGCTGCTCGGCCATGCAGCGGTGACCGCGGTCGTTGAGGTGCAGGTTGTCGCCGGTGAGGTAGAAGGTATCGCCGCGCTCGCGCTGCAGCTCCTTCATGGCCTCGAACCGGTCGACGAGCAGCACGCGCGCCTCCCGTGCCACCTCGGCGACGGCTGCAACCACCCTCTCGTAGTGCTCGTCCTTGGTGAGGACGGCGCCGTATTGCGGGTCGATCAGCACGACGTCGATCTTATGCTCGGCGAGCCAGGCCAGTGTGGTGCTGAGGCAGGTCTTGAACTTGTCGAGACTGACGTGGCGCAACGCATCGTTGGTGCCGACCTGCCAGACGACGAGATCGGGCTTGGTCTCGTCGACCTCCTTCTTCATGCGGTCGGCGGCACCCTGGGCCACCTCGCCTGACAGGCCACGCCCCACCACGTCGAAGTTCATGCCCTTGATCGAGCCCTCGAGCGAGGTCTCGAGCTTGGCGACGTAGGTGGCGGACGCCGAGGACGCGCCGACGCCGACGGTGGAGGACGAGCCGATCGCCAGCACCTTGACGTTGCGCTTCGCGCGCACGGCGCGGTTGAGCGCCCGCAGAGGCCGGCGGAAGCGCTCGCCGATGGAGAGCTTGCTACGACAGTCGGGGGAGAGAACCGGCGGCGCAGCCGGAATTACGAGGGTGGGCGCCAGTGCCACCTCTTGCGACACAGCGATCCCCGGCGCCAGGACCACGGCAGCCGCCATGGCCCAAGAGAATATCCGCACCCGCATGGAAAGCCCGCAGCCCCTTCTCCCTATTTGCACGGACACTAGGCGAGACGTGCCGAAACGTAAAGCAGCGTGTGGAAAGGTCGATAGTGCAGCGCAGCATCCTTGTTCCGATTGACAGGAACCGCGGCATCGCGCCAGAACCTTCGCCCATGTCAAACACCGACCTGCAGCAGACCATCGAAGCCGCCTGGGACGCCCGCGAGACGGTAGGCACCGCCACGCGCGGCAAGGTGCGCGATGCCGTCGCGGCCGCCCTCGACCAGCTCGACAGCGGCAAGGCCCGCGTGGCCGAGAAGACCGACGGCCGCTGGGTGGTGCACCAGTGGCTCAAGAAGGCTGTACTGCTGTCGTTTCGCCTGAACGACATGGAGACGATTGCCGGCGCTCCGGGCGGGGCGAGCTGGTGGGACAAGGTGCCTTCCAAGTTCGCGGGCATGACGGCCGACGACTTCAAGAAGGCGGGTTTCCGGGCCGTGCCTGGCGCAGTCGTGCGGCGCTCGGCCTATATCGCGCCCGGCGTCGTGCTGATGCCCTCGTTCGTCAATCTCGGCGCCTGGGTGGGGGCCAACACCATGGTCGACACCTGGGCCACGGTCGGCTCCTGCGCCCAGATCGGCAAGAACGTGCATCTCTCGGGCGGCGTCGGCATCGGCGGCGTTCTGGAGCCGCTGCAGGCCAATCCCACTATCATCGAGGACAACTGCTTCATCGGCGCCCGCTCCGAGGTGGTGGAGGGCGTGGTGGTGGGCGAAGGCTCGGTGCTGGCCATGGGCACGTTCATCGGCGCCTCCACCAAGGTCGTCGACCGCGCCTCCGGCCGGGTCTACGTCGGCGAGGTGCCGCCCTACTCGGTCGTCGTGTCGGGGTCGCTGCCGGGCAGGCCCTACCCTGACGGCCAGCCGAGCCCGTCGCTCTACTGCGCCGTGATCGTCAAGACCGTCGACGAGAAAACCCGCGCCAAGACCAGCATCAACGAGCTGCTGCGCGACTGAGCCGGGCGGGCCCTGGCGACCGCGTGGGCCTCGCCCCAGGCCGGTGCGACGCCGTCCTGCATGGACAAATGACGGGCGCCTGCCCAAATTTCTCCTTGCGAATCACGGAGCATCCGCCCGTGCGGGGGCTCCATGGCACGCTTGTCATCGGGGGGCTCTATGGAATGTCACTCAAGTGCCGCGGTCTGCACCCACGGAGCGCGGGCAGCGCCGCACGGGCCAGCAGGCGCCTTGCTGAGTGGGGCCATTGTCCCGAGTGCTTCGACGATTTCGCTTATTTCTAGACGGCGCGCCGAAACAGCGGCCTGGGCTGGTGCGATGCTGGAGAAGTCGGCATCATCGCACTGGGCTAGGTTGGGAAGCGGACTTCCAGGACACTAGGGGTTTCTCGAAGAGATGAGAACCGGACGGTTTCTGAAGTCGCTGTTTGCATGTGCGGCCAGCTTGACGTTGCTGCCCGGTGGCCACGGTGTGGCGCAACAGCCCGGTCCGCCCCCAGGAGGGTCAGCAGCGGCGGCGGGCGATATCGCAGACTTCTTCACGAAGGTTGGGGACCAGATCTACGAGGACTGCATCTTCGAGCTGTCACAAGAGCAGCTGGAGGTGCAGCAGGCGCTGATCGAGGCCTACATCAAGCAAGGTGCCCCCAGCGCCATTGCAAGACAGTTCGCCGTAAGGCAGATCCGACCCCCGAAGCTGTCCCCCAAGTGCGAGCGGATCAAGAACCTCTCCAAGCAAAAGCCTGACGCTCAGGCTGCGGCACCGGCGCCTTCCCCGGCAAAAAAGCCCGCTGTTGTTGCAGTGGTGCCCAAGGCCAAACCCGAAACCCCCGTGCCGGCAGCGCCTCTTGCTGACAAGAAGGTATTGCCCCACTGGGACTGCGCACCGGGGGTCGACTTCGTCACGATCCAGCACAAGGGATACGAGAGAAAGCTGACGGACGGCGAGATCTGCAATCCGTTCGACGATGTCGTCCGCGCGGTCCCCGAATCGGTGACGGGCTTCCGCCTCGGCTACGCGATCACGACCGGCCGTCTGTTCGTCATCTCCGACAACCCGCTCGTCGAGGGCAAGACCATCGCCTGGGCCATCTCCGGCAGGGAGGTGTGCCGAAACAATCCCGATCCGGATTGTCTGGCCGCACGGGCCATCGGGCCGCTGCCTCCGGGCGAATATGCTTTCAGCGGCGACAAGGAAAGGCGGGTGAGCTGGGGCCCCACGAGCAAGCGCATGGTCGCCGGCATCTATCTGCGAAAGCTATGGCACAGGGATCGCTACACCCCCGCGCAAACCGCTGCCATCCTCAAGCGGGGAAATATTGCGATCCATGTGCGCCTGAAGGGCGAGATGTCGGAAGCCTGCCTCGGCTTGGGGCCGAACGGCTGGGCCTATGTCGCATCGCTGATCAAGGACGGGCGCGCCACCGGCGTCAACGTGTACATCGACGAGCCATATCCGCAGATCGCCGAGCGGGCGCCCGTGGTCACGGCTTCGTCCTTCTCGCTGTCCTCGCTGTTCAAATAGCCTCGATCGCAGGGCAATCTTGCGATCTGCCCGGGCTTTGCTCCTGTGGGACATATCGGGCAGGCCTAGCCGTGCGGGACTAGCAAGGGATCGAAGCCTGTGGAGGAGCCGGAGGCACTTGCCGAGCTCGCGGCACGGCGCGCCGAGCTGATGCGTCGCATCCGGGACGCGAACCGGGGCGCAAAGCGGGGGCGCGTCGCGACAATCGCGGTGTCCACGATCATCGCCGTGGTTGCGCCGGCGTTTGCGCTGTTCTTCAGTGACCAGCTTGCTTCCGGGCCATTCTGGTTGCTCGTGTGGCTCTCCGTCCTCGCTGCCGGTCTGGCCCTGGCCACCTGGTGGATGGAGCCTGAGAACCTTGCGACCAACGAGGTCGAGCTTCTCGCTCTCATCGATGCCGAGAGCCTGGCCGTCGCCGCGGCCCGGGCGTTGGCCGCCTCGGGCGCGCCCTACGCGCTGTTCCTTCGCAGCTTCGATTCCGAGGTCGATGGTCTCAGGACGATCGAGGAGCAGTCGATCTCGACGAGCTGGCAGGTCGAAAGCTACCAGCAGATGGCCGCGGCCGCGGGAAGCAGTCTGAGCCTGTCGGCCAAGGATTGGGACCAGCTCCTGCGCGCCAATTCGAGCTGGACGGGTCAGCTCGAAATACTGCGGATGTTGCAGGCGCGGCTGTCGACAGTGTTGCTCGGCAATACGCGGCTCGATGCCTCGGCACGCACGATCCTCGAAAGAAGCGGCATCGTCGGCGTCCATGTCTTTGCCGCCGACTGGTGGGATCTGGTCCGCGAGCTGGCGCGGAATGCGACGCTGATCGTCGTGTTCATCGACCGGCTGACGCAGATGCTGGCGCGCGAGGTCGAGCATCTGAGCGCGAGCGGCGACCGCTATGTCGCATTCGTGTCGCCGGCCGCACATGCGCAGCTCTCCGGCGGCGCGGCGGCGCATCGCGCCTTCCTCGAACGAGCAGCCGGCGTCGTCGTATGCCGGGACTACGACGCCGTCGATCTCGGCGTTCTCGCCGGAGTCCTGGAGCGGCTCGGTCCCGCAGGGCGCGATCCGGCTGAGGGCTGCGGACGTTGACCGAGCCTGGAAACTCTCCTAGGCAATCGGCATGGAAGCGGCCCGCCCCTACCGGTCACTTGCCCCCGACAAGGTCATCGAGACCATCGGCCTTCTGCACCACCGCATCGCGGAGCGCTTTCCCGGCGCCGGCCTTGCCGACGTGTGCGCCGAGCTCCTGCGCATCGCGGGCGAAAACTCCAACCGGGCCGAAAGCATCACCCGTCGCAACATGCCGCTGCGGACGGCCATCATTGCCCTGCTCGCATTGGGTCTGGCCGGGCTGGCCTACATCGTGAGCCTGATCGATTTCTCGCGCGCGTCCGCCGACAGCGTGTTCAGCGTGGTTCAGGGGCTCGAGGCCGCCGCCAACCTGGTCGTGCTGCTGGGCGCCGCGTTGTTCTTCCTGGTGTCGATCGAGGTGCGCCTCAAGCGCCGGCGCGCGCTCGCGGCGCTGCACGAGCTGCGCTCCATCATCCACGTCATCGACATGCACCAGCTCACCAAGGACCCGAGCACGGCGGTGAGCGTCGGCGGCAAGACTTCATCATCGCCCGCCCGCACGCTGTCCCGCTTCGAGCTGACCCGCTATCTCGACTACTGCTCGGAGATGCTGTCCTTGACGGCCAAGGTGGCCGTGCTGTTCGCACAGGGCTTTCCCGACCCCATCGTCACGGAAGCGGTGAGCGATATCGAGCGCATCGCCGCCGGGCTGTCGCAGAAGATCTGGCAGAAGATCATCATCCTGGAGGCGCTGGGGCCGGAAGCGGGTCAGTCAGTCGGCGGCAGGCAGTAGGAAATTGGGAGCGAGCTCCAGTATGACGAACGACGCCCGACCGCCGACCGCCGACTGTCTTGCCCTGGCACAGGGACTGATCCGCTGCCGCAGCGTGACGCCGGCCGAAGGCGGCGCGCTGACCCTGCTGCAGGAGGCGCTGGAGCCCCTGGGCTTCACGTGCCATCGCATGACCATGACCGAGCCGGGCACGCCCGACGTCGAGAACCTCTACGCGCGGCTCGGCACCGGGGCGCCGCACCTTTGCTTTGCCGGCCATACCGATGTGGTTCCCGTGGGCGACGAGGCGGCGTGGACGCATCCGCCCTTCGGGGGCGAGGTCGCCGACGGCGTGCTCTACGGCCGCGGCGCCGTCGACATGAAGGGCGGCATCGCCTGCTTCCTCTCCGCCACGCTCGACTACCTGAGGGACAACGGCGGCCTGAAGCGCGGCTCGCTGTCGTTCCTGATCACGGGCGACGAGGAGTCGGTCGCCATCAACGGCACGCCCAAGTTGCTGGCCTGGCTCAAGGCGCGCGGCGAGACGCTCGACGGGTGCGTGGTCGGCGAGCCGACCAGCTCCGCCACGATCGGCGACGAGATCAAGATCGGTCGCCGCGGCTACCTGAACGCCAAGCTGCTGGTGATCGGCAAGCAGGGCCATTCGGCCTACGGCGAGCGCGCTGAGAATCCGATCCCCAAGCTCGCGCGCATCATCGACCGCCTCTCGACCGCGCCGCTCGACAAGGGCACGGCGCAGTTTCAGCCCTCGAGCCTGCAGGCCACGATCATCTCGGTGCCGAACACGGCGACCAACGTCATCCCCGGCTCGGCGCGGGCCAACTTCAACATCCGCTACAACGACCTGCACACGCGCGCGAGCCTCGAGGCCTGGGTGCGGGCCGAGTGCGAGAAGGCGGCGAGCGAGGTTGGCGCCCGCTTCGAGCTCGCCTTCGAGGGGTCGGGCGACGTGTTCCTGACCAAGCCCGGCCCGCTGGTCGAGACCATGCGCGGGGCGGCCATGGCGGTGACGCGGCGCGAGCCGGCGCTGACCACCAACGGCGGCACTTCGGACGCGCGCTTCATCAAGGAGCTGTGCCCCGTGGTCGAGGTCGGCTTGCTGAACGCGACGGCGCATCAGGTCGACGAGCGCGTCCCGGTCGCCGACCTCGCGACGCTGACGGCGATCTACCGGCGGTTCATTGAGAGCTATTTTGCGGGCTGATGCCCCCCTCTCCCCGCGTGCGGGGAGAGGGGGCCGAACTACATCGTCGCGCCGATCTGCCAGGGGACGAACTCGTTGTCGCCGTAGCCCAGGAGTTCGCTCTTGGTCTTCTCCCCGGAGGCGACGCGCAGGATGGTGTCGAAGATCTCCTGGCCTTTCGCCTCGATCGAGACGCCGTCGAGGATGTCGCCGCAGTTGATGTCCATGTCGTCGAGCATGCGGCGGTAGATGTCATGGTTGGTGGCGAGCTTGATCGAGGGCGTGGGCTTGCAGCCGTAGGCCGAGCCGCGGCCCGTGGTGAAGCAGAGCACGTTGCAGCCGCCTGCCACCTGGCCCGTGGCCGCCACGGGGTCGTAGCCCGGCGTATCCATGTAGACGAAGCCCTTGGCGGTGACGGGCTCGGCGTAGCGGTAGACCTCGGTCAGCGTGGTGGTGCCGCCCTTGGCTGCGGCGCCGAGCGACTTCTCGAGGATGGTGGTGAGGCCGCCCTGCTTGTTGCCGGGGGAGGGGTTGTTGTCCATGGAGCCGTCGTTGCGGGCGCAGTAGTCCTGCCACCAGTGGATGATGTCGACGAGCTTCTGGCCGACTTGCGCGTTGCGGGCGCGGCGCGTGAGCAGGTGCTCGGCGCCGTAGATCTCGGGCGTCTCGGAGAGCACGGCCGTGCCGCCGTGGCGCACGAGCAGATCGACGGCAGCGCCCAGCGCCGGGTTGGCGGTGATGCCGGAGTAGCCGTCCGAGCCGCCGCACTGGAGCGCGAGGCAGAGCTCCGAGGCGGAGATGGTCTGCCGACGTGCCTTGTCGGCCAGCGGCAGCATCTCCTTGATGCGCGCAACGCCGGCCTCGATCGTCTTCTTGGTGCCACCCGTGTCCTGGATGGTCATGGTGCGGAAGTTGTCGCCCTCGATCAGGCCGTACTTCTGCTTCAGCCGCTCGATCTGGAACACCTCGCACCCGAGCCCGACGATGAGCGCGCCGGCGAGGTTGGGGTGGCCCGCATAGCCCCACTGCGTGCGCTCGAGCGCCTCGTAGCCCTCGCCCGAGCCGGCAAGCCCGCAGCCCGTGCCGTGCACGAAGGAGACGACGCCGTCGACGTTGGGATATTGCTCGAGGATGCCGGAGCGGGTGACGGCCTCGGCCATGAAGCGCGCCACAGAAGCCGAGCAGTTCACGCTGGTGAGCACGCCGATGTAGTTGCGCGTGCCGGCCTTGCCGTTGCTGCGGCGGTAGCCTTCGAAGGTGGCGCGGGCCTCGGGCGGCAGCAGCGGCTCGTCCTTGCAGTCCTGCGCGAACGCATAGTCGCGCTCGAACTCGGCGAACGAGCAATTGTGCGTATGGATATGCGCGCCGGGCACGATGTCCTCGGTGGCAAAGCCGATGATCTGGCCGAACTTGAGGACGGGCCGGCCCTTGGCGATCGGCACGACCGCCATCTTGTGCCCGCGCATGATGCGCTGGGTGGCCGCTACGCCCTGGACGGAGGTGCCGGAGGCAACGGGGTCGATCGCCACGATCAGATTGTCGTGAGCATTGAGCCGCAACGTGCGCGGAGCTGTCTTTTCCGGCCGATCCTGCATGCGCGCCTCCCTGGGGTTTGCTGCATGATGCGGAGTTGGCCCGTAGGGCGCAATAGCGATAGCGTATTACGCCGATATCCGGCACAACCGGCGCAATACGGCTGACGCCTATTGCGCCCTACCCCCGACCCAGGGAAACGCCCAGTGAATCTCTCATCCATGCTTCGCGAGCGCGCCACGGCCGGCCGGCCGGTGCGCATCGGCCAGATCGGCGCCGGCAAGTTCGGGACGATGTTCCTGTCGCAAGTGCGCCTGACGACGGGCATGCATCTCCTGGGCCTCGCCGACCTGATGCCGCAGCGGGCCCGCGACCGCATGGTGGAGGTGGGCTGGCCCAGGGAGCAGACGGAGGCGAAGTCGCTCGCCGACGCGCTCAAGACCGGCAAGACCTTCATCACCGAGGACGCGCTGGCTGTGGTCGCGCATCCGGAGGTGGAGGTGGTGATCGAAGCGACCGGCGACCCCGCTACCGGCATCCGGCTGTGCAAGGCCGCCATCGCCAACGGCAAGCATGTGGTGATGGTCAACGTGGAGGCCGACGCGCTGGCCGGGCCGCTGCTGGCGCGCCTGGCGCGCGAGAAGGGCGTCGTCTACTCGCTGGCGTGGGGGGACCAGCCCGCGCTCATCTGCGAGCACGTCGACTGGGCACGCGCCTGCGGCTTCAACGTGGTCGCCGCCGGCAAGGGCACGCGCTACCACCCGACCTATCATCGGTCCAATCCGGACACCGTGTGGGAGATTCTCGACCAGTATCTCAGGATCAAGGACCGCAGCCACATCAATCCCAAGATGTTCAACTCGTTCATCGACGGCACCAAGTCGGGGATCGAGATGACCGCGGTATGTAACGCCACGGGGCTGGTGCCGCAGTCGGGCGGCCTCGGCTTCCCGCCGTCGTCGCGCTTCGAGCTGGCGGAGGTGTGCAAGCCCAAGTCCGACGGCGGCACGCTCGAGAAGAAGGGCGTGACCGAGGTCGTCTCCTCGCTCTACCGCGACGGTAAGGATGTGCCCGCCCACATCGCCATGGGCACCTACGTGGTGATCGAGAGCGACAGCCCTTACGCGGGGCAATGCTTCGTCGAGTACAACTGCCTGCCCGACAAGAGCGGCCGCTACGCGGCGCTCTATCGACCGACGCACATGATCGGGCTCGAGCTCGGCATCTCGGTCGCCTCGGCGGCGCTGAGGAAGGAGCCGACGGGGGCGCCGATCTGCTTCAACTCCGACGTGGTCGCCACCGCCAAGCGCGCGCTCAAAAAGGGCGAGGTGCTCGATGGCGAGGGCGGCTTCTGCGTGTGGGGCAGGCAGACGCCGGCCGACGTATCGCTCAGCGAGGGCTACCTTCCGCTCGGCCTTGCGCACGGCGTGGCGATGACGCGCGACGTGGCCGAGGGCCAGCCCTTGAAGTGGTCGGACGTGGCCTTCGATGCGGCCGCAGACGCCGTCAAGGTCCGCCGCGAGATGGAGGCGATGTTCGCCCGGCCGAATACGCGATAACGGCGCGCCCTCTCCCCGCAAGGCGGGGAGAGGGAACACACGAAGCGGGGGAGGAATGCGAATGGCCAAGGTGGCGAACGGGCGTGTAGCGCTCATCACGGGCGGGGCATCGGGCATTGGGCTTGCCACCGCGAAGCGCCTGCTGGAAGCCGGCTGGAAGGTTGCCCTCGCTGACCGCGACGAGAAGCTGCTGGCGGACGTTGCCCGCGAGCTCGGGGCGCCCAAGCGCGTGTTCACCTCGGCCCTCGACGTCACCGACGAGGCGGCGGCAGAGAAGGTGGTGGCCATGTCGGCGGAGGCGCTGGGCGGGCTCGACGGCGTCGTCAACTCGGCGGGTATCGCAGCCGACATCCATGCGCTGGAAACGCCAGTCGCCCTCTTCCGCAAGATCCTCGACGTCAATGTGGTCGGCACCTTCATCGTCGCCCGCGCGGCGGCGCGCATCATGAAGGACCGGGGTGGCGGCTCGATCGTCAACATCAGCTCGATCTCGGGCGTTCGCGGCAGCAAGGGGCGCAGCGCCTACGGCTCCTCGAAGGGCGCGGTGATCGTGCTGACCCAGGTGCTGGCCAACGATCTCGGCCGCTATGGCATCCGCGTCAATGCGGTGGCGCCGGGCCCGGTGGACACGCCGATGGTGAAGGAGCTGCACTCTGAGGCCGACCGCAAGCTGTGGCTGCGCTACCTGCCGCTGCGCCGCTACGGCACGCCCGAGGAGATCGCCATGGCCATCGAGTTCCTGCTCGATGGCACGCACTCGGGCTACATCACCGGCGAGGTCCTCGGCGTCGACGGCGGCTTCCGCGGGGCCGGCATCATGCTGGATTGAGGGATACTGGATTGAGAGGTGCCGTCTCGCGCTATATCGTGCCGGCGACCTCATCCTCCTGGCGGCCCGCGTGGTCCGCCTCACGCGGGAGAACCCCAGATGCTGACCATCGACGCCCAGGTGCATTCCTATGAGCGCAACCATCCGGGACGGCCGTGGCACGCAACGCTCGCGGGTCCTCCGGAGGTCACGGGCGACCAGATGGTGGCGCGCTTGGACGCCGCCGGTGTCGACGGCGCGATCCTGGTCTCGGCCTTCACGATGTACCGCTACGATGCGAGCTACGCGGTCGAGGTGCGCAACCGCCATCCCGGGCGGTTCGCGCTCGTCAAGCCGATGGACCCGGCCAACCCGGCCGTCGAGGAGGTCATCGCCGACTGGAAGCGCACGCCCGGCACGGTGGGCGTGCGGATGCTGCTGGCGCGCAGCGGGCTACCCACCGATGCAGCCGATCCGGGCCTCAACAGGGTGCTGGCGACGGCGGCGCGGCACTCCCTGCCAGCCAACCTGCACATCGCCGGGCGGCTCGACCAGGGCATCGATCTCATCCGCCGCCATCCCGATACGCAGATCATCGTCGATCACCTCTGCCTCGTGCAGCCGCACGAGCCGCCGGTGCCGGCCGAGCCGTGGGCGGAGCTGCCGAAGGTGCTCACCCTTGCCGGCTGCAAGAACGTCGCCATCAAGATCACCGGCGCCTGCACGCTGTCGCGCGAGCCCTACCCCTACAACGACATCTGGGACCCGGTATGCCGGGTGATCGACGCCTTCGGCATCGACCGCTGCCTGTGGGGCACGGATTGGACGCGCGCCATCAACTTCCTCACGCTCGAGCAGGGCGTCGACGCCTTCCGCGCCACCAACCGCATCTCCGAGAGCGACAAGGCGAAGCTGATGGGTGCGAATACGGCGCGCTACTACGGTTGGTCGCCGACCAAGACCTGAGGGGACGGGCTATGCCCGCCGCGCCGGCGCTTTCGGCAGATAGACGCGCTGGCAGGGGAAGATGCGATGCGGGCTGCGGATGCTGCGCCGGTTGGCGGCGTAGATGCGCGTATAGCGCGGGCCGGCGCCGTAGTGACGCGCCGCGATCGCCCACAGCGTGTCGCCGCTTCTGACGACATACCAGCCGGGCACGCGCGCCTGCGCTCCCGCCGCCGAGCACGAGTGGGCGGCGGCTCTCCCCCTCGGGGCCCGACGCCCGGGGGCAACGGCGGAGGCGATGCGGGCGGGCTTGGCCTTGCCCGGTCCGGTCGCCTTGGTGCCGGGCTCGACCTGCTTGGCCCCGCCCTTGGGATCGGCCTTGGCCTCTTTCTTCGGCGCCGATTTTGACTCTGTCTTTGCCTCCGGCGCCTTCTTGGCGGGCTCCTTGGCCTCCCTGGCCGGGGCCTGAGCTGGAGCCTGTGCGATCCTGGGCTGCGCGTCGGGACCGGCCCTGGCTCCGGGTTTGGGGTCCTTCTTCGCCTCCTTGTGGGCCTCGGCGGCAGCCAGCCGGGCCTCCTTTGCAGCCTTCCTCGCAGCCTCGCGCTCGGCGCGACGCACCTCCTCGGCCTTGCGCGCCTCGGCCTCGGCAACGCGCCTGGCTTGGTCCTGCTTGGCCTTCAGCTGGCGCCGCTCCTCGATGCGCCGGCGCTCCTCCTCGGCGGCCTTCCTGGCGGCTTCCTCGCGCCTGGCCAGCTCCGCCTTGCGATCCTCCGCTGCCTTCCTGGCGTCGGACGTCTTGCGCTCCTCGGCGGCCTTCTTTGCCTCCGCGACCTTGCGCATGGCTTCCGCGGCCATGGCCTGCGCGGCCTTCTTGGCTTCCGCCTGTCGCCCCTGCTCGGCCGCCTTGGCGTCGGCGGCGCGCTTCTCCTCCTCCGCCTTCTTGGCCTGCTCGGCCCTGCGTGCGGCCTCGGCCTTGGCTCCCTCCTCGGCCACCTTGCCTTGTGCAAGGCGCCGCGCCTCGTCGGCCTTCCTGGCGTCCTCGGCGCGCTTGGCCCCCTCCTCGGCCTTCCTCGCATCCTCCGCGGCCTTGGCCTGCGCGACCCGTTTGGTCTCCTCAGCCCGGCGCAGCTCATCGGCCTTGCGGGCTTCCTCTGCGCGCCGCGCCTCCTCGGCGCGCTTGGCATCCTCGGCGACCCTGGCCTCCGCGACCTTCTTGGCCTCGAGCTCGCGCTTGGCAAGCGCCGCCTTCCGCGTCTCCTCCGCCTTGCGCGCTTCCTCCGCTGCCTTGGCCTCCGCTGCCTTACGCGCCTGGTCGCCCTTCGAGGCCTCCTCCGTCTTCTTCACCTCGGCCCCGCGCTGTGCCTCCGCCCGGCGCGTCTCGGCCAGCCGCCGCTCCTCCGCCACCTTCGCTGTGGCCTCCGGCTGCGCGGGGGGCCTGGCGGCCTCCGACGCCTTCTCGCCCTTCTTCTCGGGCTGCTTGGCCGCCGCCGCCGCCGGCGCTTGCGCGTCCGGCTCGCTCTTGGGCGGCGGGGCGGCGGCCTCGGCGAGCCGCCGCATGATGTACTGGAACCGCTCCTTGGTGCGCGCCACCAGGTCCTCGGTCGTGCCGCCCGCCGGGGGCCTGCTCGCGACCGCCGGTGTCTCGGCGGGCTTGGGCGCCGGCGTGCCGGTGCCGCCGCCCGGCGCCGCGCTGCCCTGCGAGAGCCTGCGCATCAGCGTCTGGTATTCGCGGTTGGAGCGCTCGAGCCAGCGCACGAATGGCGCCAGCGGATCATCCGTCGACGACGCTTTACCCGCGGGCGGCTGGCCCTGAGCTTGGGCGAGGCGCGTCTGCTTCTCCCCCATCACCTCGTCGAAGCGGCGCGAGGCGGCCTGCGCCAGCTCCTCGGCGCGCAGCCGGATGGCGTCGGCGGCCCCGGCCCGCTCGGCATCCTGCGCGTGCGCCAGCGCCATGGCTCCGCCCACGATCCCGAGCGCCAGCGACACGATGCCTGCGCGAGCCCGCATGGGTACTGCCTCCGCTTGCCGGAACCCCAAAGCGACCCCAATACGACCCGAGAGCGCCCGTACTTTCCGCCACTTACAGCCGCATCCTAAGACGGCCGTCAAACCGCTGCGCCAAACTTAACCAACTCGCGCCGCCCCCGCAAACGCGCCGCCCCCGCCGACTTTCCGCCGACCCCCCGCGCGCAGGCCCAAAGCCGCCCCGCGCCGCAATTTGGCCGCCGGTCGCCCGCTACCATCGAGCGCGCGGTTTACGCGTTCGCCGGCGGGCGCATGACACCAACACGAGGAACAAGGCAAAGTATGGGAGACCGTCGCCAACGCAATAGACAAGACCTGCAGGAGCGCATGCCGCACAAGCCGAGAAAGTCCGCCACCGCCGCCCTCCCCGACACCCGCCGCGTCCACAACATCTGCGTCTACTGCGGCTCCAACCCCGGCGCCAATCCAGCCTACGCCAAGGCCGCGCGCGAGCTCGGGCAGAGCATGGCGAAAGACGGCATCGGCCTCGTCTACGGCGGCGGCGGCCTCGGCCTCATGGGCGAGATCGCCCGCTCGGTGCTGCAGTCGGGCGGCCGCGTCACCGGCATCATCCCGGCATTCCTGTCGGCCAAGGAGCGCATGCTGCGCGACGTCACCGAGCTGATCGTCGTCGACGACATGCATCAGCGCAAGAAGCTGATGTTCGACAAGTCGGACGCGTTCGTGGCGCTGCCGGGCGGCATCGGCACGCTCGAGGAGCTGGTCGAGCAGCTGACCTGGGCGCAGCTCGGCCGCCACGCCAAGCCGATCCTGCTCGTCAACATCGACGGCTTCTGGGCGCCGTTCCTGACCCTGCTCGAGCACATGCGCGAGGAGGCCTTCATTCGCGCCGACATGAACGTCCGCTTCCTCACCGTCGACCGGATCGCCGACGCGCTGCCCGCCATCCACGCCGCCGCCCTCCCCCCCAAGGAAGCCGCCGGCACGCCCCTCACCGAGAAACTGTAAGCAGCTGCGTCCCCGGCCAGAGCCTGAACAGCCCAGCGCGGCGACCCTGCCGGCTA
>JBGGME010000052.1:0-3045 GCA_041288195.1 Hyphomicrobiaceae bacterium | reverse complement strand
TCGCCATCGTCTGGTTGCTGCCCAACACGCAGGAATGGCTGCGCGGCACCCCGACCGGCCTCGGCGAGGTGCGCCCGCCGGGCTGGTTCGAGCGCTGGATCACCGCGCATTCCCTGGGCTGGCGGCCGGCGCCCGCCGTCGCCGTCATCGTCGGCCTGCTGGGCTTCCTGGCCATCGCCAAGGCGATCTCGGCGGCGCCGCCCGAATTCATCTACTTCAACTTCTAGGAGGCCAGGGTGTTGGCTGAAAGTGTGTTGGACGAAAATTTGCCGTCCGATGGCCGGCTCCGCTTCGACCACCTGGGCGTCCTCGTGCCCGACCTGGCGCATGGGCGCCGCCTGCTGTCCTCCGTGCTCGGCGTCTCCTGCTGGACGGTCGAGTTCGAGGATCCCGTGAACGACGTCTTCGTCCAGTTCGGCCGCTGTCCCGGCGGCATGTGCTACGAGACGGTGGCGCCGCGCTCCGCCCTCAGCCCGGTGCGCAATGCGCTGAAGCGGCGGGTCAACATCTTCAATCACGTCGCCTACCGGGTGGCGAGCCTCGCCGAGCAGAGCGCCTGCCTGCGCGCAGCGGGCTTCGGCGCCATTGCCGATCCCACGCCGGCGGTGGCCTACGACAATCATCCCATCCAGTTCTTCGCCAACGCCGACGGCTTGCTGGTCGAGCTGATCGAGGCGCCGGAACACCGGCACGTCTACAACACCGAAATTCCCTCGGTCAGCGTCTTTTCATTTGGAGGTCATGATGGTGAACAGCGACAGCGTCTATGAGCGCCTGAACCGGATCTTCCGCGACGTCCTCGACGACGATGCCATCGTCCTGCGGGCCGAGACCACGGCGGCCGATGTCGAGGGCTGGGACAGCATGGCCAATGTGCAGCTGATGCTGGGAGTCGAGCAGGAGTTCGGCGTCCACCTGTCGGCCGGCCAGATGCAGGCATTGCACAATGTCGGCGACCTCGTCACGGCGATCGTGCGCCGCGCCGCCTGACACCGCGGGAGGGACCGGTGATTTCCAATCTGTTCGAATCGCTGGCCTGGCTGCCGCGCCCGCCCGCCGACTTCAGGCAGCGCCTCGGCGAGGCGCTGGCGCTCGACGCCCCCGGGCCGGCGCTGCGCGCGCTCGCCACCCATGCGCTCGACGCCGCCAATCTGCGCCGGCTCTCCGCCGCCGTCGCTCAGCTCGCGGCGCGCGGCACCTCGCTTGCGCCGCTGGCGCCCTTCAGGCTGGGCGTGCTGGGCAACGGCACCCTCGATCTGATCGTGCCCGCACTGGTCGGCAGCGCGCTGCGCCACGGCGTGGCGCTGCAGTGCGTGACCGTTCCCTACGGGCTCTATCCGCGCGAAATTCTCGACCCGCAGTCGGCCCTCAACCGGGCGGGCTGCGATGCCGTGCTGCTGGCGCTCGACGCGCGCGCGCTCCCGCTGCAGGCGGCGGATGCCTCGCCGGCGCAGGCGCTCGACATGATCGACAGCTTCCGCGACAACCTGCGCCGCCACGGCGGCACGACCTGCATCGTCCAGACGCTCGCTTCCTTCCCCGAGGCTCTGTTCGGCAGCGCCGACCGGCGCATCGCCGGGGCTCCGCGCCACCTGGTGGACGCCTTCAACCGCGACCTGGTTGCCCGGCTGGAAGGCTCGCCCGACATCCTGTTCGATGTTGCCGGCCTCGCCGAGACCGTTGGCCTCGCGCGCTGGCACTGCCCGGCGCAATGGAACGTCGCCAAGCTGCCCTTCGCCGACGCCTGTGTGCCCCTCTATGCCGACCATGTCGGCCGCCTGCTGGGCGCCATGCGCGGCAAGTCGCGGCGCTGCCTGGTGCTCGACCTCGACAATACCGTGTGGGGCGGCGTGATCGGCGACGACGGGCTGGAGGGCATCGAGATCGCCGAGGGCCATGCCGTGGGCGAGGCCTTCCGCGCCGTGCAGCGGCTGGCGCTCGACCTGCGCGGCCGCGGCATCGTGCTCGCGGTGTCGTCCAAGAACGACGATGCGGTGGCCCGCCGCGCCTTCCGCGACCATCCCGAGATGCTGCTGCGCGAGAACCATCTCGCGGTCTTCCAGGCCAACTGGAACGACAAGGCGAGCAACATCAAGGCGATCGCCGAGGAGCTGTCGCTCGGCCTGGACTCGTTCGTCTTCCTCGACGACAACCCGGTCGAGCGTGGCATCGTGCGCCAGATGCTGCCCGAGGTCGCGGTGCCGGAGCTGCCCGACGATCCCGCCTACTACGCCCGCACCCTGGCCGCGGCCGGCTACTTCGAGAGCCTCGCCTTCTCCGAGGAGGACCGCCGGCGCGCCGAGTTCTACCAGCGCAATGCCGAGCGCGTGGCCCTGAAGCAGACCGCCGGCGATCTCGGCGCCTACTATGCCTCGCTCGGCATGGAGATCCATTTCGCGCCGTTTGACGCGGTGGGCCGCGCCCGCATCGTGCAGCTGATCAACAAGTCCAACCAGTTCAACCTGACGACGCGGCGCTACAGCGAGGCCGAGGTGGCGGCGCTGGAGGAGGACCCGGAGGCCTTCACCCTGCAGGTGCGCCTGACCGACGTCTTTGGCGATAACGGCATGATCAGCGTCGTGATCTGCCGCGACGCGCCCGAGGCCGGGGGACCCCGCACCTGGGCGATCGACACCTGGCTGATGAGCTGCCGCGTGCTCGGCCGCTCGGTCGAGCAGATGGTCCTGCGCGAGCTGGTCCTCGCCGCGCGCCGGCGCGGCATCGAGCGGCTGGTCGGGCGCTACATCCCGAGCGGCCGCAACGCCATGGTCGCCGACCATTACGCGGCCCTGGGCTTCTCCCGCGACGGCGAGGCCCCTGATAGCAAGACATGGACGCTCGACGTGGCGTCGACTGAGCCCGCGCCCACCATGAAGGTCGTCCGCGCCCCGGCCTTCGACGGCCCGCTCGAGGCCGCTTCGCTGGCGGCCCATCCGCCCGAGGCCCCTCCACTCGAGGACCACGCCACCGCCGCCTAGCGCAAAAGGCGTTCCTCCGACATCTTCAAGTTCCTCTCCCCCTAGCGGGGGAGAGGAGCCTGATTCG
>JBGGME010000051.1:0-8639 GCA_041288195.1 Hyphomicrobiaceae bacterium | reverse complement strand
AGGCTCGCAAAGCCGATGTCGCCGCGGCGCCGCTCGCCGGTGTGGCCGTCGCGGCCGCGCGCGCTGACCTTGTCGAGATCGACGCCGCGTCCCTCGGCGGCGGCGCGACCCAGCATCAGCGCGGTGCCGGAGGGCGCGTCGACCTTGTGGCGGTGGTGCATCTCGACGATCTCGATGTCGAAGTCGGGGTCGAGCGCTTCGGCCATATTCTTCGTGATGGGGGTGAGATGATTGACGCCGAGGCTCATGTTGCCTGCCGTGACGATGGTCGCATGCCGGGCGGCGGCCTTGATCTTGGCGTTGTCGTCGGCGCTGAGGCCTGTCGTGCCGAGCACGTGCACGATGCGGGCGTTGGCGGCGAGCCCCGCGAACTCGACGGTGGCCTTTGGCACCGTGAAGTCGAGCACGGCGTCCACCTTGGCGAACACCTCGAGGGGATCGTCGGAGATGGCGACGCCGAGCTTGCCGAGCCCCGCCAGCAGGCCGACATCCTGGCCGAGCGCGATCGACCCCTCCTGCTCGATGGCGCCGGCGACGACGCAGTCCTGCCGACCGTGGACGGTGCGGACGAGCTCGCGCCCCATCCGCCCGGCCGCTCCAGTCACGGCGATCTTCATCTTGTCCATGAGACCAGACCTCGAGGCTGCCGCATCGGCGCGGGTATAGCACGCTTGGGCGGCCACGGAAGAGCAGGGGCGGCGAACCTTTTCGCGTGGCCCGAGATATGTCATTGCTTCGCCCAGAAAAATCGATACCTGTCGCCAGCTCGCGTATCGAAGGGAGGAGACGGTGGCGCGCTCCCCGGCAGCGACACTCGCGATTGCAGCCCTGCTGGTGCCCGCCCTCGGCCATGCCCCGGCGGATGCCTACCGGGTCAAGAGCGTCTACACGACGATCGATCTCAAGGCATGCAAGAAGGTACGCCGGCATCGGGACGGCGGCGCCTGGATGTGCGACGGCCTGGCGGGACTGCCCGTGTACGTCGCCGAGGGCGACCTGCGCCAGTTCGTGAGCGCGGGCGCCGGGGCGGAGAAGCGGCGCGCGGCGACGCAGACGCTCGGCGCCTTCAACTCGATTTTCGAGACCGGCGGCACGCGGGCCACCGTCGAGTGGCGCTTCGACCGGCGCGGCGAGCGCAAGCTGCCCTACGCCACGATCATGCGGTTTCACACCTCGCGGGACGGGCGCAGGGGCGATGTGCTGGTGGTGTCCAAGGTGTCGGACGCGGAGACCTGCCACGTCGCCTACATCGACGCGCTCGCCAACAGGGATGCGATCGCGCTGGCGCGCCACGTTGCCGACAGGCAGAGCAAGAGCTTCGACTGCAGCCGCGAGCCGCGCACCGAGGGCGCCACGGGCCGGAGCCCGATGTGAGGGGCGCGGTCACCCCCACCCAGTGCGTCCAGCGACTTAGCCGGCGGTCGAGCATTTGGGACTGGTCGGCGATCGCCGTCTAAGCCGCGGACGCACAGCCCCCCCCTCGAGGGGGAGGGGCGGACGACGCGGGCGCGTCAGGCGTCGGTGACGATCAGGCTGCCGACGCGGTCGATCCTGCCGACCTGGCCGGGGAGCAGCAGCGTGGTGGCGTCAAGCTGGGTGAGGATGGCGGGGCCGTCGATGCGGGCGCCGGCGCCGAGGCGGTCGCGGGCGTAGATGGCGGCCGCTGCCGGTCCCGATGCGAGGGATACGGTTTGCATGCCGATGCGGGCGTCGGCGATGGGTCCCGCAGGCGGCAGCTCGCGCAGGGAGGGCGAGGGGAAGACGCCGCGGGCGTCGACCCTGAGCGTCACGATCTCAACGGGCGTGTCCTCCTGCGCGAAGGTATAGAGCCGCTCGTGCAGCCGGTGGAAGGCGGCGACGGCGGCGGCGGCCGACGCATCGGTGACGTCGCGGGAGGGCCAGGGCACGTTGAGCTCGAAGCCCTGGTGCTGGTAGCGCAGGCTCGCGTGCCAGGTGATGCGGCGCGCCTCCGCCGGGACGGTCTCGGCGTCGAGCCAGGCGACGGCCTCGGCCTCGAGCTCGCCGAACACGCGCGCCACAGTTGCGGCGTCGAAGGCGCCGGCCTTCTGCAGGCAGGTGCGCGTGAACTCGGCCTTGAGGTTGGAGACGAGCAGCCCGAGCGCGGACAGCACGCCAGGACCCGGCGGCACGACGATGGAGCGCATGCCGAGCAGGCGGGCGAGCGCGGAGCCGTGCAGGGGACCGGCGCCGCCGAAGGGGAGCAGCGAGAAGTCGCGCGGGTCGTGGCCGCGCTCGACCGAGACGACGCGGATGGCGCCGACCATGTTGTTGTCGACGACGGCGAGGATGCCGCGCGCCGCCTCCTCCAGGCTCAAGCCCAGCGGCCGGGCGACGCGGGTCTCGACCGCCGTGCGCGCGCTTTCCACGTCGAGGGCGAAAGTGCCGCCGAGCAGGTAGGGCGGAAGGTGGCCAAGCGCGAGATGGGCGTCGGTGACGGTCGGCTCGACGCCGCCGCGGCCGTAGCAGACGGGGCCGGGAATGGCGCCGGCGCTCTCGGGGCCGACGGTCAGCGCGCCCGTGTCCGAAACGCGGGCAATCGAGCCGCCGCCGGCACCGATCGTCACCATGTCGACCATCGGCAGGCCGACGGGCCAGCCGCCGACGCGGCCGTTGGTGGTGAGGCCGGGCTCGCCGCCGTGGATGAGCGAGATGTCGGCGGAGGTGCCGCCGATGTCGATGCCGATGAGGTTGGGGTGGCCGCTGGCCGCGCCGACGTAGGCCGCACCGACCGCGCCGGCAGCGGGGCCGGAGAGGGCGGTCTCCACCGGCGCGCGTCGCACGTGGCGGGTGCTGGTGACGCCGCCCGACGATTTCATGAGGAGCAGCGGCGCCTCGATGCCGCGCTCGGCCACGCGCGCGTCGAGGCGCTCGACGTACGTGGAGACGACCGGCATGACCGCGGCGTTGAGGATGGTGGTCATGCTGCGCTCGTACTCGCGGAATACCGGCAGCACCTCGCTCGACAGCGACAGCAGCGCGCCGGGGATCTCCTCGGTGAGGATCTCGGCGACGCGTCGCTCGTGCGCGGGGTTGGCGTAGCTGTGCAGCAGAACGACGGCGATGGAGCCGATGCCTTGCGCCCTGATGGCGCGGGCGGCCTCGCGCACGGCGGCCTCGTCGAGGGGAGCGAGCTCGCGCCCGTCCGGCCCGACGCGGCCGGCGACCTCGAAGATGTGCTCGGGCGGCACGGGACGCTTGGGCTTGACCCAGGCGAACAGGCTGGCGCGGCGCGGCACGTCCTGGCGGCCGATCTCCAGCACGTACTTGAAGCCGTCCGTGGTGATGAGCGCGGCGCGGGCGCCCTTGCCCTCGAGGATCAGGTTGGTGGCAACCGTGGTGCCGTGCAGGACGCGGGCGATGTCGGCGCCGGTGAGGTTGGAGACCTTCAAGACCTCGGCAATGCCGTTGCCGAAGCCCTGCGAGGGATCGCTCGGGGTCGACGGCGTCTTGGCGGTCCAGACGCGGCCGGTGGCTGGATCGAGCAGCGTCACGTCGGTGAAGGTGCCGCCCGTGTCGATGCCGACGATGACGCGCGCGCGAGTATCCTTGGCCATCACGCCAGTGCCTCGTGATAGCCGTGGCGGTGGAAGAGCTTGGCCTCCGGCCTTCTCGCGCGGCGGCGCTCGGTGGCAGCGAGATCGATGCCCGTGCCGTCCGCCGTCAGCACGACGCCGTAGTTCTGCTCCGCGCTGTCGCGGCCGACGAAGCCGCCGCGCACGTCGGCCAGCACGCGCTCGGGCTCGCGGTCGAAGGGATGGCCCCAGCCGCCGCCGCCGCCCGTCTCCACGCGCACGATGTCGCCGCGCTTGACGATGTTGCCGTCGCTGAGCGGCGGGATGATGCGCTCGCCGGGCCGTCCGGGATTGACAATGCAGCGGCCCGTACCGGCCGCATGGCCGCCGGCCACGCCCCAGGGCGGATGCGTGACGCTGTCGATGCGCATGGAGACCATGGCTTGCGGCGCCAGCACCTCGAGCTCGCGCACGAGGCCGCAACCGCCGCGCCAACGTCCGGGACCGCCCGTGTCAGGATTGATGGCATAGCGCGTGACGCGCACGGGAAAGACGGAGTCGAGGAACTCGGAGGGGAAGTTCTCCTGCGCCACGAGATAGACGGCGTCGTTGCCGTCGGCCGTGGGGCGCGCGCCGTAGCCGACGCCGAGACCGTCCGACATCAGGAACAGCTCGCCCGCCTCGTCGCGCCCGCGCAGATACCAGATGACGTAGGCGCTGTGGGCGGCGGGCGCCTGGCCGTTAGTCGCCACGTTGAGGAGGCCGAGGCAGGTCGCCATGTTGCGCATCATGGTGACGCCGCGCATGCCGAGCGGCGCCGGCCACTTGGGCTGCAGGATCGAGCCCGGCCGCACGATGGTCTCGTCGATCACCCGCTCGACGCCGGAGTTGAGGATCGACTGCGAGGAGCCGAGCAGGTAGGAGCCGAAGATCATCGCCGGCACCGGCGGGCTCATCAGGAAGTTGACGGGTCCCGGCACCTGGTCGTCGCTGGCGCCCGTGTCGAGCGTGATGCGCTCGGGCCCCACCTCCAGGCGGTAGCGCAGCTTGATGGGGCCGTGGCCCTGGCCGTCGCTGTCGATGGTGTCGGTGAAGGAATGCACGCCCTCGGGCACGAGCGCGCGCAGCTTCTGGCGCAGCTCGGCCTCGCTCTCGTCGATCAGGCGGTCGAAGGCGCCAATCGTGACGCCGCGGCCGAAGCGCTGGAACAGCTCGGCGAGGCGCCGCTCGCCCAGCCGGATCGCGGCCATGGAGGCGCGGGTGTCGCCCTTGACCATCTCGGGGAAGCGCGAGTTGCGGAAGAACATGCGCAGCAGCTCGTCGGCCACCACGCCTTCCCGCACCACCCGCACGGGTGGGACGATGATGCCCTCCTGAAAGATGTCGGTGCAGTCGGGCGACAGCGAGCCCGGCCGCATGCCCCCGATATCGTTGAAGTGCGCCCACGACTGGGCGAAGGCCGAGAGCTTGCCGTCGGCGAACACGGGCGCCAGGAACACCTGGTCGGGGGAATGGGAGACGGCGCCCTTCGACGCGTAGCAGTCGTTGAACCAGTAGATGTCGCCGGGGCGCATGGTGTCGAGCGGGTAGTGCTCGGCGACGGGCCCCACCACATCTCCGAAGACGGGCAGGTTGGAGCCGACGATCAGGCGGCCCTGGGCGTCGAACAAAGCCGCATAGAAGTCCTTCTTCTCGCGAATGAACGGTGACATGGCCGTGCGCTCGATCACAGCCTCCATCTCGCTCTGAATGGCCCTGAGCGCGCCGCGCACGATCTCCAGCGTGACGGGATCGACGGCGGCAGAGCCGTCTTTGGCCCGGTCTTGTGTGCGCTGCATCTTTTCATCGCCCCTGCATTGCTGCCCGCGCCGGTGACAGGCCCGGGACTTTGCCGCAAGATACCCCGAGCGTACCTGCCGGCGAACGTGGCGTAACGCCCCCGCCGCTGCCATTCGAGGAGAGCTGTTATGTCCGATGAGAGCGTCGTCGCAGCGGTCTCGGCCGCCAACGCGAAGGCCCATATCGAGCACATCACGACGCAGATCCCTTCGCGGCTCGCTGGCTCCGCCAACGGCAAGCGCATGGCGGAGTACAGCGCCGCGGCGCTGACCAAGGCGGGCGTAGCGGCCAAGGTGCACGAGATGCCGGGGCTGGTGAGCTTTCCCGAGAAGGCGGAGATGCGGGTGCTGGCGCCCGTCGAGCTCTCGATCGAGGCCAACACGCTGGGCCACAGCCTGCCGACGCTTGCCGACGGCATCTCGGCCGAGCTGATGGACGTCGCCTCCGGCGCCTTCAGCGAGTACGAGGGCCGCGACGCCACCGGCAAGATCACGCTGTCGGAACTCTCCTACCATCCTGCGCGGCACGAGAAGCAGCGCATCTCGGCCCTTCTGGGGGCGACCGGGTGCGTGATGATGAACTGGGGGCACCCGGAGAATACGGCGGTGCCGTTCGGGTCGGTGAAGCCGGTGTGGGGCAATCCGACGCCCGAGACCTACAGAACCGAGATGGCGACGCTGCCATGCATCGGCATCGCGCGCACGGCGGGGCTGAAGCTGCGCGAGATGCTGAAAGCCGGGCCGGTGCGCGTGTGGTTCAGAGCCAACGTCGAGAATGGCTGGCGTCCCGTGCAGATTACGATCGGCGAGGTCAAGGGCCAGACCGACGACTTCGTGGTCGTGGGCGGCCACCAGGACTCCTGGCCCGGACCCCAGGCCACCGACAACGCCGCCGGCAATGCCTGCATCCTGGAGCTTGCCCGCGTCTTCAACCAGCATCGCGACAAGCTGCGCCGCGGCCTGGTCGCGGGATTCTGGACGGGGCATGAGACCGGCACCATGATCGGCTCGGCCTGGTACGTCGACCGCAACTGGGACCGGCTGCGCGAACACGCGGTCGCCTACCTGCAGATCGACCAGCCGGCCTGCGCGGGGACGACGCGGTGGAGTTCGGCCTCCAACGTCGAGCTCAAGCGCTTCCACCAGGGGATCGAGAAGCGGGTCCTCGGCAATCGCCCCGCGGCGTGGCGGCGCGCGGTCAAGAACGGCGATGCCTCGTTCTTCGGCCTCGGTGTGCCGATGCTGGCGGCGCAGGGGGCGTTCACCGAGGAGGAATTGAAGAAGACTGCGCTCGCCAACCTCGGCTGGTGGCACCACAGCGTCGAGAATTCCATCGACAAGCTCGACTTCACGTTCATGGCTGATCACCTGCGGGTCTACGCGGGGTATCTGTGGGAGCTGTGCACGGCGGTCGTGCTGCCGTTCGAGTACGTGAGCGTGGCGGACGGCTTCATCGAGCGGCTCGACCAGCTCAAGGCGGGAGCCGAGGGCGTCGGGCTCGTCGGCGCCATCGACCGCGCCAAGGCGTTCCGGGCGGCGGCGGAGAAGCTCGAGGCCGCGGCGCAGGACTGGCGCCAGCGCTATGCCTCGGGCAAGGCCAAGGACGAGACGGCGGCCGACATCCTGAACGCGTGCATGAAGCGGCTCTCCCGCACGCTGGTGCCGCTCGCCAGCACCGCCAAGGGCGCCTATGGCCACGACCCCTACGGCTACACGCCGCAGGGAACGATGATCCCCTCGCTCTTCGACGTGCCGCGCTACGCCAAGCTCGGCGACGGCGAGGAGAAGTGGATGCTCGAGACGCAGCTCGTGCGCGACCGCAACCGCATCGCCGATGCACTGGGCGACTGCACGCGGCTCATCGACGACACGCTGGCAAAGCTCGCCTGAGCCGAAGCCTGGAGGAGAGAGATGCGCATCCTCTATCAGCTGACCAGCCCGATGGACAAAACCATCGGGCCGCAGGAGGTCGCCCGGCGCCAGGGTGTGCTGCAAGCGAGTGCGGCGGCCGGAACCGAGGTCGCCGCCGAGCCGACGGCGAAGGGGCCGGCGGCGATCGAGAGCGCGCATGACGCGGGGATCGTCGTGCCGGAGCTGATCCGGCTGGCGCCGCTGGCTGAGAAGCGCGGGTTCGATGCCATCATCATCGGCTGCTACAGCGATCCGGGGCTCGATGCCCTGCGCGAGCTGCTGGCGATCCCGGTGATCGGGCCGGGCGCGGCGTCCCTGCACCTGGCGGCACAACTCGGCACGCGCCTCTCCGTGCTGACGCCCTCGGGGCGCGGCTACGGACGGGTGGCGGCGCGACTGCGGGGATTGGGGATTGCGCCGCTGCTCGCCTCCGTGCGCGGCATCGGCCTGTCGGTGATGGATCTGGCGCAGCAGAAGCCCGGCGCGCTCGACAAGGCGGCGGAGGCGGCGCGCGTGGCAGTGGACCAGGATGGTGCCGACGTGCTGGTGCTCGGCTGCATGAGCATGGCGTTCCTGCCGGGCGTGACGCAGGCATTGGGCAAGAAGGTTGGTGTGCCCGTGGTGAACCCGGTGATTGCCGCGCTCAAGACGGCGGAGGCGTGCGTCGCCATGGGGCTGGCGCACAGCAAGAAGGCGTGGCCGGTGCCGAAGCCGCAGGAGGTTGTTTGAGGCGGCGCGTAGCGCGTAGGGCGCAATAGCGAAGCGTATTGCGCTCCGCGTCGAGGTTGGATCGGCGCAATGCGCCCCCGATCAAGTCGGGGGCTTATTGCGCCCTACGCCGGAGGGTTTGTGGAATCCGGCCCGAGCGGGCGCAGCCTGACGCCGGGGCGGAGGCGGCGGTAGGGGTAGCGGGCGGGGTCGGCGAGATAGCCGCCCGGTGCGATGACGACGATCACCTTTTCGGCGATGGGCTCGAACACGGCGCGGAAGTGGCACGTGCTCTTGAGGGCGAGGATCTTCTGATCCTTGGGCTCGACGCCGAGGTGCTGGAACGGGGCCTGGTCGAGCGCCTGCATGCGCTTGGAGGTGACGGCGATGCCGACGCCACCGGTCGTGAGCAGCGCCATGGGGCCGAGGTCGATGTCGCGCCCGCCGGAGACGGCGCCGGTGGTGCGCATTTTTCCGGAGCCGAGGCGGGTGACGCGGTAGGTGCCCTGCAGAGGCGTGACGCCCTCGGGGCCAGAGCGGCCGCCGAGCGCGATTGCGATCTCGGCGCCTTCGCCGGCCTTGTGCGCGGCGGACGCGGCCTCGGCATCGCAGAGGTAGCCGACCATGGCTCCCTCGGCGCCGAGACGGA
>JBGGME010000050.1:0-10100 GCA_041288195.1 Hyphomicrobiaceae bacterium | reverse complement strand
TCCGCGCGTGTCATCGCCCTTGGCGTAGGACTCGATCCGCTTCAGATACGGCAGGACATCCGTGTAGCCCCACCCTGGGTTGCCCAGGTTGCGCCAGTTGTCATACTCGGCGGGCTCGCCGCGCACCCACAGCATGCCGTTAACCGAGGAGGACCCGCCGAGCACGCGGCCTCGCGGCCAGAACATCTTTCGGTTACCGAGGTTGGCTTGTGGCTCCGTGTAGAAACGCCACAAGCTGCGCTGGGACAGCAGAACGAACCCTGCGCCGAGTGGAACTCTGAGCCAGATCCAAGGATCGTCCTCGCCGGCTTCCAGCAGGAGCACCCGGAAGCGGCCGCTCTCGCTGAGGCGGCTTGCGACCGCGCTTCCTGCCGAGCCGCCGCCCACCACGACGTAGTCGTAGACCGACTCTGGTGTCGCTTGTCCGTTCATGCCTGCTCCGAAATGCGCACCACGCCCGAGGTCATTCCTTGACGCCGCCCGCGGCGAGGCCGCGCACGAGGTAGTTGCGCACGAGAATCGAGAAGATGACGACAGGCAGCATGACAAGCGTCCCGGCCGCGGCGATGCGCCCCCACTCCCAGCCCGTGTACTGGATGAAGTTGACGATCGCGACCGGCGCGGTCGAGGCGTTCGTGCGCGTCAGCACCAGGGCGTAGAAGAAGTCGTTCCACGACAGGATGAAGCAGATCACTGCCGTCGCAGCCAGCCCCGGCGCCGACAAGGGCAGCGTCACGCGCCAAAAGGCCTCCCACACGCCACAGCCGTCGATCCAGGCCGCCTCCTCCAGCTCGCGCGGCACGCCATCGAAGAAGGGCTGCATCATCCAGATGACGAGCGCCAGGTTGAACGTCAGGTAGACGATGATGAGGCCGATGAGCGTGTCGGAGAGGCCGAGATAGCGATAGGCCAGGAAGAACGGGATCGTGAAGGCGATCGGCGGCGCCATGCGCGTTGCCAGGATCCAGAGCGCGATGCGGCGCGAGGATCTGAAGCCGCCGCGCGACAGCGCGTAAGCCGCGGGCACACCGATCACGAGGGCGAGCACGGTGGAGGACACGCTGGTGATCGTGCTGTTGACGAAGGAGGCCGGAAACGCACCGGTCCAAAGCGCCTTGTAGTGGGCGAGCGTCGGCTCGAAGAGGAGCTCGTAGCCGAGGATGTCCTTGTTCGGCCGGAACGACATCTGCACGAGCCAGGCGAACGGAAACAGCACCAGCAGCAGCAGGGCAATCGTGCCCATGTCGCCGAGCCAGCGGCGATTGCGCTGGAACCAGTAGCGCGACGCCGGCCCGGGCCGCGCCCGCGGAGCGGCCGGCTGGGGCTCAATCTGCCTCTGCATCAGCGGCCCCAGTCAACCGGTCAATGACCCAGCTAAGCACGAAGATGCCGGCCACCATCAGCGTCGCGATGGCACTGCCGTAGCCCCAGAGCGAGAAGGTGAAGGCCTGGCGATAGGCGTAGTAGTTCGTCACCTCGGTGACGTCGCCGGGGCCGCCGTCGGTCAGCACGAAGATGAGCGGAAATGCCTTGATGCTGTCGATCAGGCGGAAGATGGCAGCCACCACCAGCGTCGACTGGATGTAGGGAAACATCACGAAGCGGAAGATCTGCCAGTTGTTGGCGCCGTCGATGCGCGCGGCCTCCAGCGGGGAGGCCGGGATCATCTGCAGCGCGGCAAGCACCATGAGCATCGTGAAAGGGAACCACTCCCAGGTCTCGGCGATGACGATGGCAAACAGCGCCCAGTTGGGATCGGTGATGAGCGAGGGAACCGGCAAGCCGATGTAGGCCATGAAACGATGGAACGGGCTGATGTCGACTGCGTACATCACCTTCCACAGGATGCCGACCACGATCGGCGGCAGCACCATGGGGATGAGGAACCCCGAGCGTGCCAACTCGCGGATGCGGGTGCCGCCGTTGAGCAGCAGGGCGACCCCGAGCCCGACCAGCAGCTGCAGGATCACCGTCGAGACCGACAGCTTGACTTGCACCCACACCGAGCGCGTGAAGCGCGGGTCCTCGAGAAGATCGATGTAGTTGCCGGCAGGATTGCTGAAGTCCCAGGCCGTGTTCGGCAGCGTCAGGTTGAGCGGCGTCAGCGAGGTGAGAACCAGGTAGACGGCCGGCGCGATGGTGATGAGGGCGAGCACCATGAGCGCCGGCGCCATGCCAGCCATGAATGAGCGCTGACGATAGGCAACCCAGCCGAGCCGCTGAACGGGCATGCAATTGCTCAGAACTTCACACCGGCCCGCTTCAGGTCTGCCATCGTGTTTGCCTGCGCCATGGCAAACGACTCCTTGGCCTTCATCTGGCCCGAGACGACGCGGCTCACCGCCTGGTTGATCTGGGCGTTGGCCTGCGGGTAGACGTGGACGGTGCGGTACTTCATGTAGCCCTGCTCGGACATGGCAATCGAATCGAGGAAGATCTTGCCGGTGTCCACGCCGTTGATCACCATCCGCTGCTTGTAAGCATCAGAGTTGATCAGCGACTTGCGCGTCACTGATCCCAGCCCATGCTTCTGCGTCAGCCGCGCGATGAAATCCTTGGACATCGACCACTTGATGAACTCCCAGGACGCATCCTTGTTCTTGGCACCGACGGGGATACCCCAGCCGTGCGAGGCGACGCCCGGGAAGCGGCCTTTCGGCCCCTTCGGGATCATGGCGAAGTTCGATGTCTTGGTGACCTTGCTGCCCTCCTGGCCCATCAGCGCGCAGAACGCGTGGTTGTGGGGCGAGAAGTTGACGCGACCGGCGCGCAGCGCCTCGGTGACCTGGTCGTAGGTATAGCCCGAGGCCGCCTCCGGACCATAAGAATTGAGCAGCTTGGCGAAGTACTCTGCGGCCGCCGCGACCTCGGGCGTGTCGAGCGTCGGCATCAGGTCGTCTGGCGGATTGCGGAAGATGTTGCCGCCGAAGCCCTGCAGGAACGGGATGAACGTCCAGCCCCAGTGGTTCTCGACCGAGAAGCCGGCGACGCCCTCCTTCTTGTTGACGACCTGCATCGCCTTGTCGAGCTCGTCGAAGCTGTCCGGCATGCCGAGGCCGTTGGCCTTGAATATGTCGAAGCGAGCGGATGCGGCCATCAGCACGTCGGAGATCCAGGGAATGCCATAGACGGCGCCGGCTTTGTCTTTCATCGGCTGCAGCGAGCCCGACAGGAAGTCCGCATAGTCCCAGTCGGCAGGCGTCTTGTTGGCGTCCTTGATGTAGGGGTCGAGCGGCGTCAGCCAGCCCGCGCCGATCCATCGGCTGGTGTAGATGAAAGTCACGTTGAGCACATCGAAGCCGCTGCCCTTGGTGGACAGCTCGAGGTCGGCGCGCTGGTTGTAGACCGGGAATCCCGGGGTGTCGTAGTTGACCTTGATGCCGGTCCTCTCCGTGAACTCCGGCAGGTAGTCGGCAATCAGCTTGGGATAGGTGGCGCTCCAGCAGGAGATGTTGAGCGTCACGCCCTCGAAGGGCTTCTTGCCGCCCTGCGCGGGAGCCTTTCCCGCGTTCAGGGAGAACGGGATGAAGAGCGATCCGGCACCGACCCGAAGCATCTGCCGGCGGGATATGCGCGAGCGCGCTGTGGCCATTGTTTCCTCCTGTCATCTCCCGGTTCCGCTGCCCTGATGAGCCAGCCGCCGGGAGCCGCGTTTGTTGTCCGTTGGCATCAGGCGCGAGCGCTCCGCGTCCGCGCTCGAGAAACCTCGGGCCATTGTTATCGAGCGGCAAATTTGACGCGAGTTTGCGCCACCCGAGCAAGCGACGCGGCGTAGATGAAACCATGACCGGGGGTTGATAGAGACCGACCCTCGCAGTGGCATATTTGCCGGAGCCGCGGGGTGTCAGTTCGGGCCATATCTGACCGCGATCTTGCGCAGCTCGGCGACGACGAGCTTCACGGACGGCGACAGGTCGGCATGCCTGCGGCTGATGATGCCCGCCTCGCGGCGAAACTGGAGAGCCTCGTGATCGAGCGCGACGACGCCGTGGGCCTCCTCCTGCGAGAGGATCTGCGTGGTCGTGAGCCCGAGGCAGTCGGTCATTCTGAGCGCGGCGAGCTTCAGGGAGAGGGAGTCCGTCTCGACCGCAATTGTCGGCTCGGGCATGCCGGCCTGCACGAATGCCCGGATGAGCCGCTGGCGCACGAGCTCCTGTCGCCCCGGCAAAATCCAGTAGTGGGCCGCATAGTCCGCCAGCGACCGATCGCGCTTGCGCACCAGCGGATGCTCCTTGCGTCCGACCACCCTGATGATGTCGCTGCTCAGGCGCATGAACCGCAAGTCGGGATCGACCCGGTTGTCCGGCAGCGCGCCGACGACGATGTCGAGCTCGCCCAGCCGCAGGCGGCCGATCAGGCGGTCGGGAAAGCCGGTATCGACGGTGAAGCGCACGTTGGGATGCTGCGCGATCATCCGCGCGATCGACTCGGGAAGATGCCGGCTCAGCCACGAAGGCCCGGCGCCGATGCGGGCATGGCCCGTCTTCCCGCCGGCGATGCCGACAACCTCGGAGCGCGCGTCGGCCAGCTGCGCCTCGATGAGCTTGGCATGTCGCAGCAGCGCACGCCCGGACTCCGTCAGCTCTATGCCGCGACCGCGGCGATGGTAGAGCCTGGTCCCGAGCTCGAGCTGGAGGCGCTGCATGCTCTTGGAAAGCCCCGGCTGGGTCATGCTCATGGCTTCAGCCGCGTGGCTCAGATTGAGCCGCTCGGCCATGGCAAGGAAAAGCTGAAGCTGGCGGTAATCCACGACTATGTCCTGTCAGTCATGATTTCGCATACTTTGCGGCAATTGCGGCTATGGTTCAACGGCGTAACGAATCTGTCCTCCGCCGACGCCGATCCCGGCAGGCGAATGCGCCGCCACACTGGCCATGCGCGAGCCCAAGCAGGACAGATGACGCCGAAGAATCTGCTTTTCATCATGTCGGACGAGCACAGCAGGCGCGTGCTCGGCTGCTATGGCCACCCGATGATCCGCACGCCCAATCTCGACCGGCTGGCGAGCCGCGGGGTGCGGTTCACGGACGCCTACTGCAACTCGCCGATCTGCGTGCCCTCCCGCGCCAGCTTCCAGACCGGCCGATACGTGCACGATATCCGCTTCTGGGACAACGCCATCGCCTACGACGGCAGCGTACCGTCCTGGGCGCACCGGCTGAAGGCGGCGGGACACCGTGTGGAGTCGATAGGCAAGCTGCATTTTCGCAGCGCCGACGATGACAACGGCTTCACCAAGGAGCACATGCCCCTGCATGTGGTCGAGGGCATCGGCGACCCGATCGGGATGCTGCGCGATCCGCCGCCGCCGCGCAAGGCGGCCCTGCGGCTCGCCGCGGACGCCGGCTGCGGCGACTCCAACTACCAGGGCTACGACGACCGCATCACCTCCGCCGCAGAGGGCTGGCTCGCCGACACCGCACGGGGGGGAGAGAAGAAGCCCTGGGTGCTGTTCGTCTCCCTGGTCTGCCCCCACTTCCCTCTGATCGCCCGGCCCGAGTGGTACAACCTGTACCCAGAGGACAAGGTGCCCTGGCCCCGCCTCTTCGCCGAATCCGAGCGTCCGACCCACCCTTACGTGGAGGCCATGCGCGCCTGCCAGATCTATGATCAGGGGTTCGATGACCCCTCCAAGGTGCGCAAGGCGATCGCGGCCTACTTCGGCCTCGTATCCTTCGTCGATCACAATGTCGGGCGCCTCATGAAGGCGCTCGACGACAACGACCTAATGGGCAGCACGCGCGTCATCTACACCAGCGACCACGGCGACAACCTCGGCACGCGCGGACTGTGGGGCAAATCCAACATGTACGAGGAGTCGGCGGGGGTGCCGATGATCATGGCAGGGCCCGATGTGCCGGCAGGCGCCGTCTGTCGCGAGCCGGTGTCGCTGGTCGACTGCTTCCCCACCATCGTGGACTGCGCCGGATTGAAGCCCCATCCGGACGATCGCGACCTGCCCGGTGCGCCGCTCATGGATGTCGTGCGCGGCACCGCACCCGAGCGCACGGTCATGAGCGAGTATCACGCCGCCGGCGCGGCCACGGGCGTCTTCATGATCCGCAAGGGCAAGTTCAAATACGTGCACTATGTCGGCATGCCGCCGCAGCTCTTCGATCTCGAGGCCGATCCCTACGAGACGCGCGACCTCGGCGGGGACCCCGGCCATCGCGGGATCGTTGCCGACTGCGAGGCCGCCCTGCGCAAGGTCGTCGATCCAGAGGCAGCCGATGCGCAGGCGCGCAAGGACCAGGCCGCCAAGATCGCAAAGCTCGGCGGGCGCGAGGCGGTCCTCGCCAGGGGCAGCTTCGGCCATTCTCCCGTGCCCGGCACGAAGCCGGTCTACAACTAGGGCCGGCACAGTGGGCGACTCGGGCACTGCGCGGACATCGGCGAGGGAGAGTTGCTGCAGCTCCGGCCAGCTGCGGCGGGGCGCGCTTCCTGCGATCGGCGTTACGGGGGCAATCGGCATCCCGGAAAGCTCGCATCCCCAGCGCCCGTCGCGCACTATCCGGCTGCGCGGTGGGCGGTTCCGGATGGGTGTCGACAAGAGCCCATTGCCGCAGGACGGAGAGAGCCCGCCGCGCGAGGTGAATGTCCGGCCGTTCGCCATCGATCCCCTCGCCGTCACGAACGACTGGTTCGGCGAGTTTGCGCGCGCAACCGGCTATCGCACCGAGGCGGAACGGCACGGCTGGTCGCTGGTATTTGCGGCATTCGTGCCGGACGGAGCAAAGGCGCTCACGTCCAGCGACGGACCGTCCTGGTGGCGGCGCGTGGACGGGTCTTGCTGGAAGCATCCGGAAGGACCGCAATCGGACCTATCCGACCGGCTCGATCATCCGGTCGTACATGTGTCGTGGAACGACGCCGTCGCGTTCGCAGCCTGGGCCGGTGGCCGTCTGGCGACCGAGGCGGAATGGGAGTTCGCGGCGGCCGGCGGGCTGGCCGGCGCGATCTATCCCTGGGGCGCCAAGGAGCCGGACGATGCTGCCTTCACACCCTGCAACATCTGGCAAGGCGAGTTTCCAACGCGCAACAGCGCGATGGATGGCTATCTCTCGACGGCCCCGACAGACGCATTCGCGCCCAACGGCCACGGGCTCTTCAATATGGTCGGCAACACCTGGGAATGGTGTGCGGACGCCTTCCGTGTGCGCTCCCTCGCGCGCGCGGCCACGGAGCGCAATGGGCATGCCCGCGCAGCCGATGAGCGCCTGCTGAAAGGCGGCTCCTACCTCTGCCACCGTTCGTACTGCCACCGCTATCGCATCGCCGCGCGCACCGGCGTCAGCGCCGACAGTTCGACCGGACACGTCGGCTTCCGCCTCGTCTTCGACGAATAGCTCTGGATCGCACCGACGGAACACAAGGGACATCCATGCGGCCTGCCAACCTTGTCGTGATCATGTCGGATGAGCATCACCCGCGCGCCATGGGTGTCGCCGGCCATCCCTTCGCCATCACGCCGAACCTCGATCGACTGGCGGCCCGCGGCACGCGCTTCGACGCGGCCTACTGCAACTCGCCGATCTGCGTGCCCTCGCGCGCCTCGTTTGCGACGGGCCGCTACGTGCACGAGCTTGGCACCTGGGACAACGCCATCGCCTATGACGGGCGCGTTCCCGGCTGGGGGCACGCGCTGCAGCGCAGCGGGCACCGCGTCGATTCCATCGGCAAGCTGCACTACCGCAACGCGGAGGACCCCACCGGATTCGACCACCAGTACCACCCGATGCACATCTACGGCGGGCACGGCATGGTCTGGGGCGCGCTGCGCGACGGCAAGGCCGATTTCACCGATCGGGCCCATGTCATGCTCGATCCGATCGGGGCAGGCACGTCGAAGTACAACATCTACGACGACCGCATCGCTGGCGAGGCGGAGACCTGGCTCGCGCGTGCGGCGCGCGAAGGCTCGGACCGGCCTTGGGTCCTGTTCGTGGGCTTCGTTGCTCCGCACTTTCCGCTGACGGTGCCCAAGGAATTCCTGGACCTCTATCCAGTCGACAAGATGCCCTCGCCGCGCCTGCATCCAAAGGACGGCCATCCGCGCCATCCCTGGCTGGAGGCCAGCCATCACATCCATCCCGTCGACGACGCCCTCGACGATGAGCGTCGCCGGCTTGCGACCGCCTGCTACTACGGGCTGTGCACGTGGGTCGACCGCCAGGTGGGCCGCGTGATCGGAGCGCTCGAGCGGACCGGGCTCTCCGAGACGACGCGCGTCGTCTACACCAGCGATCACGGCGACAACATCGGCGCGCGGGGCATCTGGGGCAAGAGCACGCACTACGACGATGCCGTCGGCGTGCCCATGATCGTGGCCGGCCCAGACGTGGCGCGCGGCCGCGTCTGCCGCACCCCCGTCAGCCTGGTGGATGTGGCGCCCACCATCATGGATGCCGTTGGCGAGGACCCGTACGCTTGGTCGAAGGACCTGCCGGGGCGGTCGCTGCTCGAGATCGGCAGTGCGCCCGACGATCCCGCGCGCACCGTCTTCTCCGAATACCACGCGTTCGCCTCGCCCTCCGCGGCCTTCATGCTGAGGAACGGGCGCTTCAAGTACAACTACTACGTCGGCTACCCCCCCGAGCTGTTCGACCTTGCCGCCGATCCCGGCGAGGAGCGCAACCTTGCGCGCACTGGCGAGCACGCTCGGATCCTTGCACAATTCGAGAAGCAGCTGCGCGCCATGCTCGATCCCGAAGCCACGGACGCCCGAGCCAAGGCTGACCAGGCCGATCTCATCGCGCGCTTCGGCGGCCCCGAGAAGGCCTGCAATGTCGGCGCGCCGGGAGCCACGCCGGCCCCGATCTGAGGTCGTTGCCCTCGGCCCCATTTTACGCGCGACGGTCAGGGTCGGCCGAGAACGCGACGCGTCAGCTCAAGAGGTCGCCCAGCTCGAGTCGCCAAGCTCTGTCGTTGCTTTGATTTTGTCGTCGCCTGACGAGCAGTGGCAGCGAGCGGCGGACAAAATGTGTGAGCGACTACTGGCGGAAGCCGGAGGGATGCGATTATGCCATTAGCGCATTGATAATATTACATATTTCATGAGAGCCCTCCCAAAACCACCTATCAACCACCCTACGCTGCTTCGGTGTTCGTTGGTTGCGTGGGCACGAAGCCACCTATACCGAACTGAGCTCCACCTCTAGCAGGCTGTTGAACTTGGGTCTTGTGAAGGACCGTATTCTCGTTCCAGGTTCGGACCAAGGGGGATCGAGCCCAGAAGGGTTGGGGCGCTGCGACCGGCGGCGCTCAGGTGGCTTCGGCCAGCAGCCTCGGCATGCGGATCAGATTGTAGGCGGCCATTGCCAAGGTGAAGTGGTGGCGCACGCGGGCAAGGCCGCGCACCTTGACCTTGGCGCAGCCGGCAATGGTCTTGACCCAGGCGAAGGCCTCCTCGACCAGCTTGCGCTTCCTCTGGCTGACGGCGTAGCCGGCATGCCGCGTGGTGCGGCCGTCGATGGCGGAGCTCTTGGCCTTCTGCGCCACGTGCGGCGTCACGCACTTCTGCCTCAGATCGGCAACGAAGCCGGAGGCGTCGTAGGCCTTGTCGACGCCGAGGGTCAGCTGGTTGGATGTGCCTGGAGCGTGGGCGTCGATCATCTCCAGCGCCGCCTCGCGCTCTGCCACCCCGTTGGCCTCGCTCGCATCGGCCTGCACCACCAGCCCATGCCGGTTCTCCATCAGCGCGTGCCCCATGTAGGAGAGCTTGGCCTCCTTGCCTCTGCCCTTCTTGTAGAGCTTGGCCTCGGGGTCGGTCGTCGAGGCGTGTGTATCGTTCGTGCGCTGCTCGCCATGGAAGTCGCGCTCGCCGTTACGGCCCGGTGCGGGCGGCTCGTCCGAGCCATCCTTGGCGCGGAAGCTCTTCAAGGAAGCCCAGGCTTCCACCAGCGTGCCGTCGACCGAGAAGTGCTCGTCCGACAGGAAGCGCGCAACCTTGGGATGGCGCAGCACGGCTTGGAGGAACTTGGCCGCCACATCGGCCTCCAGCAGCCGGTCGCGGTTCTTGGAAAACGTCGAATGATCCCAGACCGCATCGTCCACGCCGAGCCCCACGAACCAGCGAAACAGCAGATTGTAATCGAGCTGCT
>JBGGME010000049.1:0-2757 GCA_041288195.1 Hyphomicrobiaceae bacterium | reverse complement strand
CGGCTGATCGCCCTGCCGCGCAATGCCACGCCGATCGACTTCGCCTATGCCGTGCACACCGACGTCGGCAACTCCTGCGTCGGGGCCGTGATCAATGGCCGCCAGCTGCCGCTCACCACGCAGCTCAGGAACGGCGACCAGGTGGAGATCCTGACCGCCAGGGGCCAGACGCCGCCGGCGGCGTGGGAGCGCATCGCCATCACCGGCAAGGCGCGATCCTCGATCCGCCGCGCGGCCCGCGATGCCGTGCGCCGGCAATATTCCGAGCTCGGCCGCCGTCTGCTGGAAACGGCGATGCGCAAGATCGGCCACGAGTATTCCGACGACAAGCTCCGGCGCGGTCTGGCGCGGCTGTCACAGAAGTCGGTGGAGGACGTGCACGCGGGCATCGGCCGCGGCGAGCTGCCCGTGAAGGACGTGATCCGAGCCATGGTGCCCGATGCCGAGCTCGAGCAGGTGCCCTCGGCCCCGCGCAAGCGCGGTCGCCGCGATCGCGGCCAGGGCGAGGAAGGCTGGTTCAACCTCGCCAAGGTCATCGGGCTCAAGTTCCGCTGGCCCGGAGGCGGTGCCGGCAGCGTCGGTGCCGGCGAGACCCGGCAGGCCCTCCCCATTCGCGGCCTCAAGAACGACGTGCCCGTCACCTTCGAGGAGGGCGGCGCGGTGCCCGGCGACCGTATCGTCGGCGTCCTTTCGGAAGGCGAGGGCATTCGCATCTTCCAGATCCACTCGCCCCGCCTCAGAGAGTACGAGCACGAGCGCTGGATCGATGTGACCTGGGACGTCGACCCAGAAACGCCCGAGCGCTTTCCCGCCAAGATCCTCGTCACCGCGCTCAACGAGCCGGGCTCTCTGGCCCAGATCGCGCAGGCGATCGCGGACGCCAACGGCAACATCGACAACGTCAAGATGTTGCGCCGCGCGCGCGACTTCACGGAGATCCTGATCGAGCTCGAGGTGTGGGATCTGGACCACCTCACCGAGATCATCTCGAGCGTCAAGGGCAAGGCTGTCGTGAGCGGGGTCGAGCGGTCCTTCGTCTGAGCGCGGGCGTCGAATATCACCGCAAGTTCAGTAGGTTAATCCGAGGGCGCACCTCCTGTATGAGCCCGATGCCGACATATTCCCGCCGTGACTCGGGCTAGGATGGACGCTTACGTGTTGGGGATATTGGCGCGGACCATGACGCTCGGCGGCCGTCGCTTCCTGTTGAGCCTCGCCATCGTTGCGGCCAGCGTCTGTCTGGCGCTGGGCGTGAGCCTGCCCATCATCAAGCTCACCAAGTTCGTGTTCTTCACCTACGAGCACTCGCTCATCTCCACGGTGAACGCGCTGATCCGCTCGGGCCAGCTGTTCCTGGGCATCACCGTGCTGGTGTTCTCGATCGTGCTGCCGGTGACGAAGCTGCTCTACCTGCTGCTGCTCTCGACCCTGCCGCAGCGCGAGCTCAAGCGGTTGTCGCGACAATTGCGTGCGCTCGAGTGGCTCGGCAAATGGTCGATGCACGACGTGCTGGTGCTGTCGCTGTCGATCTTCTTCATCAAGAGCCAGGGCGTCTACGACGCCAAGAGCCTCAACGGCGTCTACTTCTTCACGGCCGCCGTGCTGTTCATGATCCTGGCCTATGCCTGGTTGCGGACCGATTCGAGCGCCGCAGAGACGAGCGCCGCGGCGGACGGCGCGCCCGCGCCATCGATTGAGAAGAGGCCGCCGTCGCCGTCCACCCTGCGCAACTTCGCCTTCAGCTTCCTCATCATTCTGGCGACCGTATTCTTCGCGCTCGGCGTCATGCTGCCGGCGATCCGCTTCACCACCGTGTTCGTTTGGACCAACCAGCACTCCGTCGCAACCATCATCTGGGCGCTGTGGCAGAACGAGGAGTTCTTCCTCTGCTTCGTGATCTTCGTGTTCTCGATCTTCTTCCCCTTCCTCAAGCTCTTCTACCTGCTCACGCTGGTGACCTCGCCCGACATGCCCGCCGAGTTCCGCAACAAGTCGATCTCGGCCATGGAATGGCTGGGGCGCTACTCGATGACGGACGTGATGGTGCTGGCGCTGATGATCTTCTACATCAACGCGTCGGGATATTCGGAGGCCTCGGTGCTGCCCGGCGTCTACTTCTTCGCGGCGTCCGCCATCATGACCATGCTGGCCTACGGCTGGGCCAACTCCGTTACCCCGGGCCTCGGCTCCGTTCCGCCCAAGCCCCTCAGCCTGCAGGCCCGCCTCGCCGAGCTCACCCCGCCCGCCACCCCCGAGCCGCGCCAGCACGCGTCGTAGGGCAAAAAATTGCCGTGGGAGCCGCTCGAATCGGCGCATTGCGCTTCGCTAATGCGCCCTACTCCGCCGGCTGCGGCGTGGCGGCCGCGCCCCGTGCCACGAGCTTGCGTCCCGTGAGCTTGCGGATGACGACGTAGAACACCGGCGTGAAGATCAGGCCGAACAGCGTGACGCCGATCATGCCCCAGAACACGGCGGTGCCGAGCGCGATGCGCATCTCCGCGCCGGCGCCGACCGCGAGATAGAGCGGCACGACGCCCAGCGTGAAGGCGAGCGAGGTCATCAGGATCGGCCGCAGGCGCAGCTGGCAGGCTTCCACCGCCGCGGAGATGATGTCGTGGCCCTGCTCCTCGAGCTGACGAGCAAATTCCACGATCAGAATCGCGTTCTTGGCGGCAAGGCCGATGAGCACGACGAAGCCGATCTGGGTGAGGATGTTGATCTCGCGCCCGTGCAGCCACACGCCGAACGCGGCGGAGA
>JBGGME010000048.1:0-9398 GCA_041288195.1 Hyphomicrobiaceae bacterium | reverse complement strand
CCTCCACGACCCGTACTACGACGTTGGGGTGGCGCTCGATGAAGCGCGCCAGCACCGGCGCCAGCGCGCACCGCGTCATGGTCGGCATCAGGCCGATGACGATGTTGCCCTCGAGCCCGGCGCCGTGGCGGCGCACCTCGTCGGCGGCCTTGGCGTGCGTATGCAACAGATCGATGCAGTGGCGGTAGTAGCTGTCGCCCGCCGGCGTCGGCACCACGCGCCCCTTGTCGCGCACGAACAGCTTGACCGCGAGGCCGTCCTCGAGCTTGCGGATGTGCTGGGAGACGCCGGACTGGGTGGCGTTCTCGCGCCTGGCGGCAGCCGTGAACGATCGCTCCTCGTAGGCGGCCACGAACAGTCGAATGTCCCTGAAGCTGCCGCTCGTCACGGTGCGACCATGTCTCAGTCAATCACCAATTCTGATTTGAGGTCTATTTTTATATTATGTTTGCTACTGACGCCAGACGCACATTAGGCTTGGTCCGCTGTGGGGATGTGCCCTCCGGGGAGGAGCATGGCGAAGAGCTTGCCCAAGGAATTGCCCAAGGAATTGAACGGGAGGTCGTCCGCGCTGATCGGCGAGAGCGCATTGGACGAGCGCCATCTGCGCAACGCGCTCGGCCGCTTCGTCACCGGCGTGACGGTGATCACGACCCACACCCCCGACGGCCGGCTCGAGGGCCTCACCGTCAACTCCTTCTCCGCCGTCTCGCTCGATCCGCCCCTCGTGCTGTGGAGCCTCAGGGCCGCCTCCTCCTGCCTGCCGGGCTTCGAGAGCGCCGGCCATTTCGCCGTCAACGTGCTGGGCACCTGGCAGTTCGATCTCTCCCAGCATTTCGCCCGGCGCGGCGCGCACAAGTTCCAGAGCATCACCCACGCCTCTGGGCTCGGCGGCTGCCCGCTCCTGCACGATGCTCTTGCCACCTTCGAGTGCAGCAAGCAGACGCGCGTCGTCGGCGGCGATCACGTCGTCTTCTTCGGGCGCGTCGAGCGGGCCGTCTATCGCGAGGGCGAGCCGCTGGTGTTCGGCGCCGGCAAGTACGGCACCCACTCGCCGCTGGAATGACTGGCTAGTGTCCTGATCGCGAAATTCGTCGCAGTGTGCGGCGACCTCGGAACGAATTTCGCGATCTGAAGGACACTAGAGGATTCATGCTTCTAGTGTGATTCAGATCGAGAAGTCCGCTCCTGAGCCTAGCCCGGAGCGATGGTGCGGACTTCTCGATCATCACACTAGCCCGCGCCGTAGCTGGCGTCGCCCGGAGGAACCTGCAACAATATTGGCGCTCGAACCCGGCACGCCAGCAACCGAAACGGACCCGCGATGCCCCATCTCGCCACCGACGACGGCGTCAAGCTCTACTATGAGGACACCGGCAGCGGCACTCCCGTTGTCTTCGTGCACGAATTTGCCGGCGACTACCGCAGCTGGGAGCCGCAGGTGCGCTACCTGTCGCGCCGCTACCGCTGCATCACCTACAACGCGCGCGGCTGGCCGCCCTCCGAGGTGCCGCAGGAAGTGGCGCGCTATTCCCAGGCGCGCGCCTGCGACGACATCCGCGCGGTGCTCGACGCCCTGAAGATCGACAAGGCCCACATCGTCGGGCTGTCGATGGGCGGCTTTGCGACCCTGCACTTCGGCCTCACCTATCCCGACCGCGCGCACTCGGTGTTGGTGGCCGGGGCCGGCTACGGCTCCGAGCGTGGCGAGCGCGAGAAGTTCCGCAACGAGGCCACCGTCATCGCCGGCCGCCTCGAGAAGGAGGGGATGGAGAAGTTCGCCGCGGCCTATGCCTACGGGCCGACCCGCGTGCAGTTCGAGAACAAGGACCCGCGCGGCTTTGCCGAGTTCAAGGCGATGCTGGCCGAGCACTCCGCCAAGGGAGCCGCCAACACGCAGCTCGGCGTCCAACGCGAGCGCCCCTCCATCTTCGACCTCGAGGACAAGCTCGCCAAGTGCAAGGTGCCGATGCTGGTGGTCACGGGCGACGAGGACTGGCCGTGCCTGCTGCCCGGCGTGTTCATCAAGCGCGCCTGCCCCACGGCGGCGCTGCTCGTGATCCCCAATACGGGACATGCCTGCAACATCGAGGAGCCCGCGGCCTTCAATGCCGCGGTCGCCGACTTCCTGGCGCAGGTGGAATGCGGTCGCTGGCCCGTGCGCGATCCGCGCGCCGTCAGCCAGAGCATCACCGGCATGTCGAAATAGCGCGAGCCCCATGCAGAAGCGCTCACCACAGACCATCGGCGAGGCGGCGTCGGCGCTGGGCCCCGTGGAGCGCATCGCCGGCATCGCCGCCGTTTTGGAGCGCTCCAGCTCCGCCAACGAGGCGCTCGGCCGGCTTACGCCGGAGGTGGTGGACAAGTTGCACGAGCAGCGCCTGTTCCGCATGCTGCTGCCGCGCGACTACGACGGCGAGGAGGTCGATCTCGCCACCTGGTTTCGCGCCATGGAGACGCTGGCCAAGCTCGATGCCAGCACCGCCTGGTGCGTCGGGCAGATCAACGGCTGCGCGGCGACTGCCGCCGCCGTCGACCCGGCGGTGGCGCGCAGGATCTGGGGCGAGCCGCGCGCGGCGCTGAGCTGGGGCCCGCCGCTCAAGGCCCGCGCCGACGAGGTCGAGGGCGGCCATCGCCTGAGCGGCGAATGGCAGATGTCGAGCGGCAGCCGGCACGCCACCTGGATCGGGCTCAACGCCCCCGTGTACGACCGCTCCGGCGCGCTCGTGCCGCTGCCGCCAGGAGCACTTGCGCGCGTCTTCTACGTGCCGGCCGAGGCCGTGACCTGGGTCGACAGCTGGGATGTGATCGGCCTCAACGCCACCAACAGCGGCGGCTACAAGGTCGAGAGCGTGTTCGTGCCCGACGGCTACTCGGTGTGCCGCGAGCACCTGCCCGATCTGCGCATCCACACGCCGCTCTTCAAGTTCCCGCTCAACAGCTTCTTCGCGACCGGCTTCTCCGGCGTCGCGCTCGGTATTGCCCGCTCGATGCTCGATGCCGTCATCCGCCTCGCCAAGGAGAAGACGCCGCGGGCCGCCAAGCATTCGCTACGCGACAACCACCTCATCCAGTTCCAGATCGGCGAGGCCGAGGCCCGCCTGCGCTCGGCGCGCGGCTATGTGGAGGCGACGGCCGAGCGGGTCTGGGAGGAGGTGGTCGATTGCAGCGAGCTCACCATCCCGCAGCGCATGGACCTGCGCATGGCCACGACGTTTGCCATCGGTGAGGCCAAGGCTGTCGCCGACGTCGCATGGGAGGTGGCGGGCGCCAGCGCCATCTTCGCCTCCAGTCCCTTCGAGCGGCGCTATCGCGACCTGCGCACTGTCACGCAGCAGGTGCAGGGCCGCAAGTCGCACTTGCAGGACGTCGGCGCCTATCTGATGGGACTCGAGCCGGCCCTGGCATTTGCCTGAGAGCCGTCGAGCGCGAAGATGCCATCGGGCGAGCCAACGGCGACGGACGAGGCGCTCGGGCAGGCCACCGAGCTGCACCAGCAGGGGCGGCTGACCGAGGCCGAGCAGGCCTATCGCCAAATCCTCGCTCGCGAGCCTCGCCACTTCGTCGCCCTGCATCGCCTGGCGATCGTCGCCCTGCAGCAGGGGCGCCTCGACGAGGCGCTGCGGGGAGTCGATGCGGCCCTGCAGGTCGAGCCCCGCGCCGAGCCGGCGCTGCTGAACAAAGGCACGATCCTCTACGGCCTGGGTCGCGCCGAGGAGGCGCTCGCCGTCTACCGCGCCCTGCTCGACATCAATCCCTGCAGCGTGGATGCGCACTTCAATATTGCCAATGCACTGCTGGCCACCGACCGCCCCGCGCAAGCCGCCGAGAGCTTCGCGCGCGCCGCCGTCCTGCGCCCCGATGACGTCGAGGTGCGGCGCCGGCATGCCGAGGCGCTGGCGGGGGCGGGCCGCCCGGCCGACGCGATCGCGAGCCTGGATGCAGCGCTCGCGCTCGATCCCGAGGCGCTACGCCTTCACTACGAGCGCGCCGCCCTGCTGCTGAGCCAGCGCCGCTACCAGGATGCGGCGGCGGCCTACGAGGCCGTGCTCGCGCGCAGTCCGGGCGACACGGTCGCCATGAACAATCGCGGCCTTGCACTGCTCGAGCTCGGACGCCTGCAGGAGGCGCTGGCCTCCTACGACGCCGCCGTCGCCATCAAGCCCGAGGACCTCGACCTCTGGTACAACCGTGGCAACGCGCTGGCGCGCCTCGAGCAGAGTGACGCGGCGCTTGCGAGCTACGACCGCGTGCTCGCCGGCAATCCCGACCATGCCCGCGCGCTCACCAATCGCGCCAACCTGCTGCGCACCGCGGGACGTGCCGAGGAGGCGCTTGCGAGCTACCAGCGCGTCCTTGCCCTCGCGCCCGGCGATGCGGCGACGCACACCAACATGGGCAACGCCCTGCGCCATCTCAATCGACACAGCGAGGCGCTGGCGGCCCACGAGCGGGCGCTCGCGATCGATGCCGGCTTGGTGGAGGCGCTCATCAATCGCGGCATCGCGTTGAAGGACCTCGACCGCATCGACGACGCCCTCGCCAGCTACGCGCGGGCCCTCGCGCTCGCGCCCGACCATGCCGAGGCTCTCTATAACCAGGGCCTGGCGCTCGGGCTCCTCAATCGCCACGAGCAGGCGCTGGCGAGCCACGAGCGGGCGCTGGCCGCCGATCCCAACCACCGGCATGCGCTGGGCGCCATCGCCGACGCTGCGCTGCGCATCTGCGACTGGGCGCGGATGGAGCGGCTGCGCCCGGAGCTGGAACGGCGCATCGGCGAGGGCCGGCCGGTCGTCGGTCCCTTCACGCTCATCGGCTATGCCGACGATCCTCCCCTGCAGCTCAAATGCACCAGGGCCTACATGGCCGACAGGTATCCGCTAGCCATGCCGGCGCTGTGGCGCCGCACCGGCCCGGGGTCGCGGCTTCGCATCGCCTACCTGTCGGCCGACTTCCAGCGCCACGCCACGGCGTTCCTGATGGCCGAGCTCCTCGAGCTGCACGACCGCAGCCGCTTCGAGGTCGTGGGCGTGTCCTGGGGCAAGGACGACGGCAGCACCACGCGCACGCGCCTCGTTGGGGCGTTCGACCGGTTCCTCGACGTCGGCGCATCGAGCGATCTCGACGTCGCCCGGCGGCTGGCCGCCGACGAGGTGTCGATCGCCGTCGACCTCAAGGGCCTCACCGGCTCCAACCGCATCGGCATCCTCTCGCATCGCCCGGCCCCCATCCAGGTCGCCTATCTGGGCTACCCCGCAACCTCAGGTGCGAGCTTCATCGACTACGTGCTGGCCGATCCCGTCGTGCTTCCTCTCGACCAGCAGCAGCATTGGACGGAAACCATCGTCCACCTGCCCGGCTGCTATCAGGCCAACGACCGGCGCCGCGCCGTCCCGACCGCGCCCCCCTCGCGCGCGGCGAACGGCCTTCCCGACACCGGCTTCGTGTTCTGCTCGTTCAACAACAGCTGGAAGATCACCGCGCCCGTGTTCGACATCTGGATGCGGCTCCTGCGCGACACGCCCGGCAGCGTGCTCTGGTTGATCGACGACAACGAGGCCGCAAGCCGCAACCTCCGCCGTGCAGCGGCCCAGCGCGGCGTTGCACCGGAGCGGCTGATCTTCGCGCCGCGTGCCGAGCCCGAGGCGCATCTGGCCCGCCATCGCCTGGCCGACCTGTTCCTCGATACGCTCCCCTACAACGCCCACACCACGGCCAGCGACGCCCTGTGGATGGCGACGCCGGTGCTGACCTGCCCGGGCAAGAGCTTCGCCGCCCGCGTCGCCGCCAGCCTGCTCCAAGCCGTCGGGACGCCCGAGCTGGTGTGCCGCAGCCTCGAGGACTACGAGCAGATGGCGCTGCGGCTCGCCCGCGAGCCGGCGACGCTGGCCGAGATCAAGGCGAGGCTCGAGACCGGCCGCTCGACCGCACGCCTGTTCGACACCCCGCGCCTCGCCCGCGATATCGAGGCGGCCTTCACGACCATGTGGGAAATCCACCAGCGCGGCGAAGCCCCGCGCAGCTTTGCCGTCCCACCCCCGGCGTAATCGGGTCGCCTACTCCGCCGCGTCTGCCAGCGGCTCGACCCGCTCGGGCCGATACCCCTCCGCCGTGCGCACCAGCGTCCTGTGAATGGCCTCCGCGTCGCCCGCGTCCATCGCCGCGCGCAGCGCCTCGAGCTCGCGGGCAAGCTCCGCCGCCGGCAGCAACGGCTCGTGGCTCTTGAGGATGCGGGGGTGATCGGTCGGCTTGGCGTTCTCCCCGATCAGCAGCTCCTCGTAGAGCTTCTCGCCGGGACGCAGCCCCGTGTAGGTGATGGCGATGTTGCCCTCGGGGTGCTGCGCGTCGCGCACCTCCTGGCCCATCAGCCGGATCATCGACCTGGCGAGGTCGTCGATCTTCACCGGCTCGCCCATGTCGAGCACGAACACGTCGCCGCCCGTGGCCATGGCGCCTGCCTGGATGACGAGCGCCGCCGCCTCGGGGATCGACATGAAATAGCGGATGATCTCGGGGTGGGTGACGGTGACGGGTCCGCCGGCCTGGATCTGCTGGCGGAAGCGGCGCACCACCGAGCCCGAGCTGTCGAGCACATTGCCGAACCGCACCATCGTGAAAACGGTGCGCCCTTTGCCCTCCGCCGCGCGAGCCTGCAGGATCATCTCCGCGAGCCGCTTGCTGGCGCCCATGATGCTGGTGGGCCGCACCGCCTTGTCGGTCGATATGAGCACGAACCGCTCCACGCCCGCGCGCTCCGCGGCTTCCGCCACGGTGGCCGTGCCGAAGGTGTTGTTCTCGAGGCCGGCAACCGCATTGTGCTCGACGATCGGCACGTGCTTGTAGGCGGCCGCATGATAGATCGTGTCGATCTCGTACTTGCGCAGGACGCCGGACACTAGGCGCTCGTTGCCGACGGAGCCCAGCACCGCCGCCACCTCCGGCTCCTCGATGGGGCCCTGCGCCTCGTTGCGCAGGCGCGCCAGCTGCTCCTCTACCTCCTGCTCGATCTCGTAGAGCGGAGGCTCGGCCGCATCCAGCAGCACGAGCCGGCGCGGGGCCTGGCGCAGGATCTGGCGCACCAGCTCCGAGCCGATCGATCCGCCGGCACCCGTCACCAGCACCGACTTGGCCTTGATGTTGCGGGTAAGCAGCTCGAGGTTCGGCGACACGGGCTCGCGGCCCAACAGGTCCTCCGCATCGACCGGGCGCAGGTCGCTCACGGTGACGCGCCCAGATGCCAGGTCCTCCATCCCCGGCAGCGTGCGCACGCTCACCTTCAGCTGCTCGAGCTGGCGCAGAGCTGCCTGCCGCTCGCGGGCGCGCGCGCTCGGAAACGCCAGCAGCACCTCCTCGACCTCGTGGCGCGCGATCACTCCGGCCATGCGCTCCGGGCGGTAGACCTTCAGGCCGGCAATGTACTGGCCCCAGATCGTCGGGTTGGGGTCGACGAACCCCACGACGACATAATTGCCGGCAGTGCGCAGGGCATCCACCAGCTGCACGCCGGTTTTGCCGGCGCCGTAGATCAGCACGCTGCGCGCGCCGCCCGTGCTCCAGGACGGCAGCTCCACCTGGGCCTGGGTCAGAAGCCAGCCCGCGAGCCGCCGGCTGCCCCAGACGCCCAGCGTCGCCAGGATCGGATAGAGGAGCACCACCGAGCGCGGCACGCCCGGCACGCCGGAGAGCAGCACGATCAGCGCCCACAGCAGGCTCGAAAGGGCCACCGCCGCCGGCATCACCACCTCGACGCGCCCGCTGATGTAGCGCGTGACCAGGCGGTAGAGGCCGAGCTGGAAGAACGTGGCGACGCTGATCAGCGGAGCGGCCAGGCAGATGAGGAACAGCTCGAGCGTGGCCGGAGCGAACGGCTCGCCGAGGCGCAGCGAGAACGCGAGCCACATGGCCGCATTCAGGATAACGAGATCGACGACGACCAGGATGAAGCGCTTGGTGTACCGGCCGAGGCGCAGCAGCGCGGGTGCTACGGCGCGCAGCCTGCCAACCGCCCACTGCCTAAGAACGAAACGCACTCACCCTCCGAGAGGCTAGCATTCCGCTGTCTCTGCTGCCGTTTCAGCAACCTGGGCGTCAGCCAACAGCAGAGACTACCTGCCACCCTTGGTTGTGAAAAGCCCGTAGCGCTCCGGATCAGCAGATACCGCCGATCCCCAGGCTTGGCTAGCGCGATTCCCCGCGAGCCCCCACCGCAATGCCGCGCGCAGCCGATTCGAGGCCGTCATGCGGTCGGCAGGTTGTGCGCCGGCGCCACAAACTTTTCATGACACGCTCGCGCCGAGACAATTCGGAAAAAGAGAGGACCGCCCTGGAAACGGCAACCAGCGCGCGCCGGCAAGACAAGACACGGCTGATCCCCTATGAATACACGGTCTCATAACCAGGCACCCGCGCGGCCCTCGCAAATCGGGTCGAGCACGCCGCCGATCTCTCGCATCGAGGACACGGACAAGGACGATGAACGCACCCATCCTCTCCTCCCTCAAGATCAATTTGCCCACGGACGCCGGCAGGCTCGAGACCTTCATGCTGTCCGAGCCGCGCGCCTATCCCGACAAGGCCAAAGGCGCCTTCAACCGCGTCGCATTCTCGGCGGCGCACGTGGTGGCCAACGCGCGCGCCGCCAACGATCCCTGGCTCGACTGCGCGGTCGACTGGGACGCGACGCTGCGCTACCGCGACTATCTCTGGGACCTCGGCCTCGGTGTGGCGGAGGCCATGGACACCGCGCAACGCGGCATGGGCCTCGACTGGCCGACCTCGCTCGAGCTCATCACCCGCGCCGGCAAGGCCGGCAAGGCCTGGGAGGCGAGGAACGGCCGTCCCGCCCTCATCTTCTCGGGCTGCGGCACCGATCATCTCGACCCCGCCAGCGTGCGCTCCATCGACGAGGTGATCCGCGCCTACGAGGAGCAGATGGCGGCAATCGAGAAGGCCGGCGGCCGCCTGATCGTGATGGCGAGCCGGGCGCTGGCCCGCGTCGCGAAGTCGCCGGCCGACTACGAGCGCGTCTATGACCGGGTGCTCGGCCAGGCCCGCGAGCCCGTCATCATCCATTGGCTGGGCGAGATGTTCGATCCCGCGCTCGCCGGCTACTGGGGCGGCTCCGACCACATTGTGGCGATGAAGACCGCCGTCGCGGTCATCAACGCGCATGCCGCCAAGGTCGACGGCGTCAAGATCTCGCTGCTCGACAAGGACAAGGAGATCGTCATGCGCCGCCAGCTCGCCAAGGGCGTGCGCATGTATACCGGCGACGACTTCAACTACGCGGAGCTGATCGCCGGTGACGAGCAGGGCTACAGCGATGCGCTGCTCGGCATCTTCGACGCCATCGCGCCTGCCGCCTCTGCCGCGCTCACGGCGCTCGCAGCCGGCGACCG
>JBGGME010000047.1:0-8400 GCA_041288195.1 Hyphomicrobiaceae bacterium | reverse complement strand
TCATCCTTGCGGCGGGGCACGCTCGGCACCGCACCGCTGGACTTGGGCCGCTCCTTCTTGTCGCGGGGGCCGGCCAGAGCCTTGCGCGGTGAGGCATCCACCAGCGCCGCGGACTCCTCCTCGTCCTCCTCGCCGCCGTCCTCGTCCTCCTCCTCGCCTTCGCCCTTGGCCTTCTTCGGCTTGGGCTCGGCGGGGATGTACTCGAAGCCGAGCTTCTTGTCCTCGCCTTCGCCCACGACCAGCACGCGCACGGTGCCGCCGTGCAAGAGCTTGCCGAACAACAGCTCGTCGGCGAGCGGCTTCTTGATGTGCTCCTGGATCACGCGCGCCAGCGGCCGGGCGCCGAACTTCTCGTCGTAGCCGGTCTCCGCCAGCCACTTGGCGGCCTCCTCGGAGAGCTCGATCGTCACGCCGCGGTCGGCCAGCTGCGCCTCGAGCTGGAACACGAACTTCTCAACCACCTTCATGATGATCTCGGGCGGCAGCCCGGCAAACGTGATGACGGAGTCGAGACGGTTGCGGAACTCAGGGGTGAACATGCGGTTGATCGCTTCCGTGTCGTCGCCCTCGCGCTTGGCGCGGCCGAAGCCCATCGGCGCCCTGGCGAGGTCGGAGGCGCCCGCGTTCGTGGTCATGATCAGCACCACGTTGCGGAAATCGACCGACTTGCCGTTGTGGTCCGTCAGCTTGCCGTGATCCATCACCTGCAGGAGGATATTGAACAGGTCCGGATGCGCCTTCTCGATCTCGTCGAGCAGCAGCACCGAATGGGGATGCTGATCGATGCCGTCGGTCAGCAGGCCGCCCTGGTCGAAGCCGACGTAGCCCGGTGGCGCGCCGATCAGCCGCGAGACCGTATGCTTCTCCATGTACTCCGACATGTCGAAACGCAGCAGCTCCACGCCCATGAGGGCTGCCAGCTGCTTGGCGACCTCGGTCTTGCCGACGCCCGTTGGACCGGAGAAGAGGTAGCAGCCGATCGGCTTCTCGGGCTCGCGCAGACCGGCACGCGAGAGCTTGATGGAGCTCGCCAGCGCCTCGATCGCCTTGTCCTGGCCGAACACCAGGCGCTTCAGGTCCTTGTCGATGGCCGCCAGCACCTCGGCGTCCGACTTGGTGATGGTCTTTGGCGGAATGCGCGCCATGGTGGCGACTGTCGCCTCCACCTCCTTGACGCCGATCTTCTTCTTGCGTTTGCCCTCCGGCACCAGCATCTGCGAGGCGCCCGTCTCGTCGATCACGTCGATCGCCTTGTCGGGCAGCTTGCGGTCGTTGATGTACTTGGCCGACAGCTCCACCGCCGCCTTCACGGCTTCGTTGGTGTACTTGAGCTTGTGGTACTCCTCGAAATACGGCTTGAGGCCCTTCAGGATCTCGATGGAGTCCTCGACGGTGGGCTCCTTGATGTCGATCTTCTGGAAGCGGCGTACCAGCGCGCGGTCCTTCTCGAAGTGCTGCCGGTACTCCTTGTAGGTCGTCGAGCCGATGCAGCGGACGGTGCCGGACTGCAGGGCGGGCTTGAGCAGGTTGGAGGCATCCATCGCCCCGCCCGAGGTGGCGCCTGCGCCGATCACGGTGTGGATCTCGTCGATGAACAGGATCGCGCCAGGATAGTTCTCGATCTCCTTCATCACCGCCTTGAGGCGCTCCTCGAAGTCGCCGCGGTAGCGGGTGCCGGCGAGCAGGGTGCCCATGTCGAGGGCGAAGATGGTGGAGTCCTTCAGGACCTCCGGCACCTCGCCCAGGATGATCTTCCGCGCCAGGCCTTCGGCGATGGCGGTCTTGCCGACGCCCGGATCGCCGACGAACAGCGGATTGTTCTTCTGGCGCCGGCACAGCACCTGGATCGTGCGCATCACCTCCGGCCCGCGGCCGATCAGCGGGTCGATGCGGCCACCCTTGGCCTTCTTGTTGAGGTTGACGCAGTAGGTGTTGAGCGCGTCCTGCGGCTGCTTCTTCTCCTCGCCCTTCTCCGCGCCCGTGTCCTCGTCGACGCCGCGCACGTGCCTGGGCTCCGACATGCCGGGACGCTTGGCGATGCCGTGCGAGATGTACTGCACGGCGTCGAAGCGAGTCATCTCCTGCTCCTGCAGGAAGAAGGCGTCATGGCTCTCGCGCTCGGCGAAGATGGCGACCAGCACGTTGGCGCCCGTCACCTCCTCGCGGCCCGAGGACTGCACGTGCACGACGGCGCGGTGGATCACCCGCTGGAAGCCGGTGGTGGGCTGCGCCTCGCTCGAGCCCTTGACGAACAGGGAGGCGAGCTCGTTGTCGAGATATTCGGTGATGCGGCCTCTGAGCTCGTCCACGTCGACCGAGCAGGCCTTCATGACCGCGGCGGCATCCCGGTCATCGAGCAGCGACAGCAGCAGATGCTCGAGGGTGGCGTACTCGTGATGACGCTCGTTGGCGTACTCGAGCGCGCGATGCAGGGCAGTTTCCAGGCTTTGTGAGAATGCGGGCACGGGCGCCTTCACTCCTTTTCCATAGTGCATTGCAGGGGATGCTGATTCTGCCGCGAGAAATCCATGACCTGGGCGACCTTGGTCTCGGCCACCTCGTAGGTATAGACGCCGCAGATCCCCACTCCCTTCTGATGCACGTGCAGCATGATGCGCGTCGCATCCTCGCGACTCTTGTTGAAGAACCTCTCCAGCACGTGCACGACGAACTCCATGGGCGTGTAGTCGTCGTTCAGCAGCAGAACCTTGTAGAGGTTGGGCTTCTTGGTCTTGGGCCTCGTCTTGGTGATGAGGCCCGTCTTGCCCTCGTCGTCGCCCCGTGAGCCGTTCTTGCCGGCCATCCCATTCAATCCCTGTCGTCCCTGAGTGACATCGCAAGATCCGCGCCGACCGCGTCACGGAATGCCGCGGCGAGCAAATCACCGCCATTGTAGCGACAGCGGGCCGCCCACCGCAAACTCCTCGCGCCGACCTCGGGCTCGCTCACGCCGGGCTTGCTGATCAAGACGGCAATTTGCGACGAAAAAAGGCCCGGGCGCGATGAGCGCGCACGAGCCTTTGTGGGTTGTGCGCGGCCACACTTAGATAGTGTGGCCGCAACTCGATTTGTAGCCCGCCCGCCTTCAGCGCGCGTTGAGGGCCTTCTCGACCGGCTTGTAGGCCTCCTTGGCGAGATCGGCGTACATGCCACCGATCTTCGACATCTGATGCATGTAGCCGTCGTAGGCGCGCTTGGCGAAGCCCGTCTGGATCTCGATCGCCTGCTCGACCGACTTGGCGGAAAGCAGCTTCTCGAACGTCGCGGTGCCCTCCTCGAAGGAGCGCTTGGTGTAGTCCGAAAACTCGGCGGCGATGGCCTGCCAGCCCTTGTTCCACTCGCCAAACATCTTCATGGCGGCATCCATGTTGCTCTGGCCGGCCTTCTGGAACTCGTCGAAGTTCATATTCTTCATCATTGTTGGTCGTCCTATCAGCTGGGAATTTGCGTCCTGGGGGGCACGCGGACCTGAAGTTTCTGCAGCGGTGCAGCACAAATATATGCACCGCACAAAAACTGTCAAGATTTATGCTGCATCGCAATATGCGACACTTTGGTAGGCAGATCGCACAATCTCTAGTCAATCTTTAACGATCCCGATTAACCGCACTCTCATCGCCCATCCCTACAATTTGTCCCCACAGGTTGACGGGCCCCGAGGCTTGAAGGTGCCTCAAAGACGCCCCATAACGGTGCCGCCCCAAGTGTATTGGGCGTCGCGCCGAGGGGGTGCGGGGGCACACCGGCGTTGGACGGAGAGGGTATGCCCGAACAGGATCGAGCCTGTGCGCCGCGGCGTTGGCGCTCAATCGCGGCGGCTGCGGCCGTGATGGCGATCCTGGTCGCTGCCGTCGCCCACACGGCGCAGGCCGCCGACAAGACCAAGAGCGCGGTGCTGGTTGTGGATGCAAACACCGGCCGCGTGCTGCATCAGAGCGCCGCCGACGAGCCTCGCCACCCCGCCTCGCTCGCAAAGATGATGACCATCTACCTAGTGTTCGAGCTGATCGAGCAGGGTAAGCTCAGCTATCACAGCAAGATCAAGTTCTCGGCCACCGCGGTGACCGCGGCCCCCTCCAAGCTCGACCTCGCCGAGGGCGAGGAGATCACCCTCCTCGATGCCGTCAAGATCCTGATCACCAAGAGCGCCAACGACGTCGCCATCGCCGTGGCCGAGCAGATCGCCGGCAGCGAGGAGCGCTTCGCCGGGCTGATGACCCGGAAGGCGCGCCAGCTCGGCATGACCGCCACCGTCTTCCGCAATGCCTCGGGCCTTCCCGACGAAGCCCAGGTGACGACGGCGCGGGACATGGTGACGCTCGCGCTCAGGTTGCAGGACGACTTTCCGCGCCACTACACCTTGTTCGCGACGCGCACCGCCACCTACAAGGACGAGACCTTCCGCAACCACAACACCATGCTCCTCCACTACGAGGGCACGGACGGCATCAAGACTGGCTACACGCGGGCCTCGGGGTTCAACCTCGTGGCCTCGGTGCGCCGGGGCAAGAAGCACGTGATCGGTGCCGTATTCGGGGGGGCCAGCGCCGCCTCGCGCAACACGGCCATGCGCACCTTCCTCAACATGGGGCTCGTCAAGGCCTCGACCGAGGTGACGCGCCGGCCCGCTTCCGCACTCATCGCGAAGGCCCCGGCGCCGGAGAAGCGCACAGCGCAGGCGCCCAAGCCCGAACACGTAACCCGTCCCGCGGCAAAGGTTGCCTCGGCACCTCCGGCTGCCAAAGCCCCGCCTCCGGCCGAGCCTGCTCCCGCCCTGCGGAGCGGCGCGCCTCCGATCGAGATCGCCCGCGTGCGTCCGGTCATCGTGGGATCGCGGCCCGCCAATCCCGCCGCGGACGAGGGACCGCGCATGCAACCGGCCCCCGACCGACGCGAGGGCGTCGCCGCCGCCTCGCCTTGGACCGCCTCGTCCACGCTCGCCGCGCCCGCGCAGCCCCCCGCCGCAGCGTCCGCGCCAAGCGCCGCCACGCGCGGCGCTTCGCCCTCCACGCTCGGCGACCAGGCCGCCAGCATCGCCCGCGGCGGGGCCCCGCTTGCCGCGCCGCCCCCAGTAGCCGCACCGGCTCCCGCACCCAGGCGACGCGTCGAGACCACGGCCTCCACCGGCGGCGCCGCAACCGGCGGCTTCCAGGTCCAGATCGGCGCCTTCCAGAGTCAGGCCGAGGCCGAGCGCCAGCTCGCCGCCGTGCGGGAACGCGCCGGCTCGGTGCTCGCGCGAAGCTCGCCGGTGACGCTGCAGGTCCAGCAGGGCCAGAAGGTTTTCTACCGCGCGCGCTACGCCGGCTTCGACGCGCTCGCGGCGGCCCAGGCCTGCACCGAGCTCAAGCGCCTCAAGGTCGACTGCCTGGTGATGAAGGCGGAGTGAGACGGGAAATACCCGTCCGCTCACCCTGCAGTGCTCTTCAACGCCGGTGCGGGCCGGAGCGGTTCGCAATGTCCCAGCAATGGCTGAGCGTCCTCGGCATCGCCCTCGACTTCGCGGGCTTCGCCTTGCTGCTGCGCGAGTGGTGGCTCGCCTTCTTCAACGAGGGGCGCCAGCTCGAGATGGAGGAGCAGCTGGAGCGCGCCCGCGCCATGCGCAACCTGCGCCCCCGCGATCCCAGCCAGCGCAACCCTTTCGAGAGCCTGGAGCGCGCGCAGGATGATCAGGCCATCCGCAAGGCGCGCGGCGTCCACCGCGCCGCGATGGCAGCGAGAAAGCGTGTGTTCGCGCTGTCGGTCGTGCTGATCGTCGCCGGCTTCATCCTGCAGCTCGTCGGTGCCTGGCCCGGCTGCTGCCCGCCCTGGATCGCCCCGCAGGGTTGAGCCGTTGCGGGGTCGCCGGCGACCCGACCCTTGGCTTGTTGCCACGCCCCGGCCATGGCAACGTCAGTTGGCGACCTATCAGGCATTTGCTGGGGCTGCCTCATGAAGCTCACCTACTCCGAGCCATACCGGGTCCTGCAGGGCGAGGTGCGCAGCTTCATTGCCAAGCACGGCCACCTCTCGCCCAAGCCCGGAGGCGGGCGGCAGAAGCCCAGCCGCAAGGCGCTCGACTGGCAGAAACTGCTGCTCGAGCACGGCTACTTCGGCCGCAACATCCCCAGGGAGTACGGCGGCTTCGGCCTGCCGTTCGATGTCCTGGAGCTCGCCGTCATCGCCGAGGAGATCGCCAAGGCCAACGTCTATCCCGGCATCATGAACCAGGGCATCAGCATGCTGGTGCCGACGCTGCTCGAGGTGGGGACCAGGGAGCAATGCGCCAAATGGATCGCGCCCACCATCAGCGGCGAGATCATCTGGTGCCAGGGCTACTCGGAACCGGGCTCGGGCAGCGACCTCGCCGCCGCCAAGACCAGGGCCGTGGTCGAGGACGGCCACTTCGTCATCAACGGGCAGAAGATCTGGACCAGTTCGGCGCACTACTCCGACATGATGTTCCTGCTCTGCCGCACGGAGCCCGAGAAGCCCAAGCACGCTGGCCTCAGCTACCTGCTGGTGCCCATGACGACGCCCGGCATCGAGGTGCGCCCCCTCGTCACCATGACGGGCCGCGCCACCTTCAACGAAACGTTCTTCACCGACGTGCGCGTGCCCGTCGACCAGATCGTCATGGGGCGCGGCGACGGCTGGTACGTCGCCAACGTCACGCTCAAGTTCGAGCGCCTGCTGCTCGGCGACGCCAACCGCCTCTCGAGCCGTCTCGAGCGTGTCCGCGAGCTCATGCAGCGCACCACCCTCGATGGCCAGCGCATCATGGACATTCCCGAGTATCGGGATCGGCTGCTGCGCCTGCAGGGCGAGGTGATGGCCTCCAAATACCACGGCCTGCGGCTCCTGACCGAGCAGGCTCGCGGCGAGGATTCCGGGCTCAGGCGCCTGATCGTCAAGTACAACGGCACGCTGCTCGGCTATCGCCTGTCCTCGCTCGCCGTCGACGTGCTCGGCGCTGCCGGCCTCGCCTACGATGCCAAGGACGAGTCGGCGGAGACCGACGAGGCCACCGCCTGGCACATCGACAACATGTACGACATCGGCCTCATGATCGGTGGCGGCTCCACCAACATCCAGAAAAACATCATCGGCGAGCGTGGGCTGGGCCTGCCCCGCGAGCCGAAGGCCGCGACGTCGCCAGCGAGCTAGGGGGGAGCTGGTCCCATGGATTTTGCCCTTTCCGACGAGCAGAAGATGCTGGAGGCCTCGCTCCGGGGCCTGCTCGCCGACCGCCTGCCGATGGAGCGCCGGCGCGCCATCGCGGCCGCCGGTAACGGCCACGACGCCGAGCTGTGGAGCGGGCTCCTCGCCCAGGGCATCACCGGTCTCGCCGTGCCCGAGCGGCATGGCGGCGCAGGCCTCGGCGTCCTCGATGCGGCAGTCGTCGCCGAGACGCTGGGCCACCACGCCGCACCCGGCGCGTTCGCCGGCAGCCTGGTGATGGCGCCGCTGGCGCTGCAGGCGAGCGGCACGGACGCGCAGCAGGCCGAATGGCTGCCCCGCATCGCCAGCGGCGAGGCGCGCATTGCGGTGGGCTTTGCCGGCGCCGCCGGCCAGACCGGCGCGGCCAGCGTGACCTTCGACGGCAAGCGGCTCTCTGGCCTCGTGCAGGGCGTGTTCGATGGCGGCGGCGCGACCCACGTGCTCGTCTATCTCGCCGACGGCCGGCCAGCGCTCGTTGCCGTGGACGGGGAGGGAGTCCGCGCGAACCTGGTTGCGAGCCTGGACCGCACCCGGCCGCTGCTCGACGTCACCTTCGCCGATGCGCCGGCCATGCTGCTCGGCGCCGCCAACGACCCAATCGCCGCGCGCACGCGCGTGCTCGATGCCGGACGCGTCATGCTGGCGGCCGACACGCTGGGCGCCGCGCAAGCAATGCTCGACCAGGCGGTCGCCTACGCCAAGGAGCGCGTGCAGTTCGGTCGCGTCATTGGCTCGTTCCAGGCCGTCAAGCACACGCTGGCCGACCTCGCCACCATGCTCGAGCCCTGCCGCAGCCTGGTTTGGTTCGCCGCCCACGCCCAGGACGCGCTGCCCGAGGAGGCCCGCCTCGCCGCGCTGCAGGCCAAGGCGCACCTCGACGACGTCGGCCGCGAGGTGGCCCGGCTCTCAACCGAGGTTCACGGCGGCATGGGCTTCACCGACCTCCAGGGCCTGCACTTCTGGTTCAAGCGCATCGACACCAACCGCCAGCTCCTCGGCACCCCCGAGCGCTGCCGCCACGAAGCCGCCCTCGTCCAGGGCTGGGTTTCTGGCTAGCTGGCCGTGGATCACACAGCAGAGGTGACACCGGTAGGGTGGGTTAGCGCGGGCACCGCCGTGCAGTGTGGATCGCGAGGTTTTTCCGCGCGTAACCCACCAGCTGGTCGCCGTGACTTGTCGGGTTACGCGCTGCCGCGCTAACCC
>JBGGME010000046.1:0-2673 GCA_041288195.1 Hyphomicrobiaceae bacterium | reverse complement strand
GGCGAGAAGGGGTCTTTTCTTCCCTGTCGACGCCCGCAAGCTTCCTAGGCAGCGACGCCGGCCCTGCTCTCAAGCGGTGGAGCGCTTAGTACGCTTGATATAACCGGCACAGGTGATGGCCCCCCGATGAGTGGTCCGGGGCCAATGTTAGTTCAGGGTTGGTCCGGGCGCCACGGGTAGCATGGCCGGCGGAGCTGGTCGGGGTTGCGGAGCCGGCCATGCGGCGAGAGCTGGCACGAACACCTCGGGGGCCGGTGCCTTGTAGCCGAGGGCTGCATGTGGCCGAACGGCATTGTACAACGCGGCGACGGAACGCCCACAGGATCGGGAATGCGGAAGGACGGGAGGTCCTCTATCGCTGGCATCCTTGGGCCGGATGCGTGGTTGATGTCCACGCGGTGATCGAGAAGAGCTCCGGGGAGGTTTTGCGCTGTAGCGAACGCGGTTCGGGAGAGCGCTGGCTGGAACTGCCGGCCTGGATGTTCGACCGGGCTGCCTGCCTTCCAGTGGAGATCGCGGTCCGCCCGCACGTGGACATGGCGGTGCTGTCGGCGCTTGGGGCGTTGCTCGCGGCGGCGGGCCGTCCGCCATCATCGAATGATCCGGTTCGGGGCGCAGCAGGGGAGCCTTGCGACCAGAATCGGGGAGGCGCCCATGCGAGGCCGGCACCGCCGTCTTGTGATCCCTCAGGGACAAGACCATCAGTTCACTCTGTTCGGGCCATTCGGCACGGCGAGCTGTACTCGGCCGGGGCCGGCGTGGAGCCTGCTTCCCGACGAGACGCGCCGCGCGGTGACGGGCCTCATGGTGCGGCTCATCCTCGAACACGGCCGCGTCGACCGCCGCCCCGACCGGGAGACGGCCGATGACCTCTGACAAGATCCGGCCTCACCATCTGGACCGCAAGGCGATCCTCTACGTGCGGCAATCCTCGAGCCATCAGGTGCTACACAATCGCGAGAGCCGTGCGCTGCAATACGCTATGCGCGATCGTCTCACGGGTCTCGGCTGGTCCGAGATCGCGATCATCGACGACGATCTCGGCCGCTCGGCCGCGGGCAGCGTCACGCGGGCTGGCTTCGAACGGATGGTGGCCGAGGTCTGTCTCGGCAAGGTCGGCGCGGTCGCGGCTCGGGAGGTGTCGCGCTTCGCCCGCAACAGCCGTGATTGGCAGCAGTTGATCGAGATGTGCCGCGTGGTCGACACGGTGCTCGTCGACGGGGAGACGGTCTATGCGCCGCGCCAGGGCAATGACCGGCTGCTCCTCGGCCTCAAGGGCAGTCTCAATGAGTACGAGCTCGATCTCCTGCGGCAGCGCTCGCTGTCGGCGCGTTACGAGAAGGCGCGCAGGGGCGAGCTGGTCGTCGCCGCACCGGTCGGCTTCGTCAAGGCCGGCAATCGGCTGGAGAAGGATCCGGACCGCCGGGTCCAGGAGGCGATCCGGCTCGTCTTCGACAAGGTGGCCGAACTCGGCAGCGCCCGTCAGGCGCTCCTCTGGTTCCACTCGCATGCGCTCGATCTTCCCGCCCGGCAGAGCAACGGCGACCTCGTCTGGCGCAGACCGTGTTACGCGACCATCCACCGAATGATCACGAACCCAGCCTACGGCGGCGCCTACGCGTATGGTAGAACCGGGGTCACGGCGCAGTACGACGGTTCTGGCGTTCGGGCGAAGAGCCGCCGCAAGCCGCGCGGCGAATGGCTGACGCTCCAACCCGGCGCACACGACGGGTACATCGACTGGCAGAGTGCGGAGGCGATCCGCAGGATGGTGAGCGAGAACGTGCCCACGAGCCGTCATCATGGCGCGCCCAAGCACGGCGACGCGTTGCTGGCTGGTCTCGTCCGCTGCCGGCGCTGTGGGCGCAAGCTGACCGTCCGCTATAGCGGCGTGAAGCACAACATTCCACGCTATGCCTGCCACCGGGGCCTGCTCGATGATGGCGAGCCGCGCTGCATCGCCTTCGGCGGCTTGCGGGTCGACGACGCCATTGAGACCGCTCTGCTCGAGGTCGTCGAACCAGGCGCGATCGCCGCGGCGGCCGAGGCCGAGGCGGAAGCGGCCGGCCGGCATGATCAGGCCCGCCAGGCGATGCTGCGCGATTTGGAAGCGGCGCGCTACGAGGCGGATCGGGCTTTCCGGCAATACGACGCGGCCGATCCCGAGAACCGCCTCGTCGCAGCGGAGCTTGAGGCGCGGTGGAACAGGGCGCTCGCGCGCTTTGGCGAGGCCGAGGCCAAGATCGCCGCTCATGACGCCGCCCCAGCTCGGACGGAGCCGAGGCTTCCCTCCTTCGCGACGCTGGCCCATGATCTCGCGGCCATCTGGAAAGCGCCGACAACCGATGCCCGGCTCAAGAAGCGCATCGTCCGCACCGTGATCCGCGAGGTGATCGCCGATGTCGACATCGAGGCTGGGGCGATCGTGCTCCTGATCCACTGGATGGGCGGCGTTCACACCGAGTTGCGCCTGCCGCGACGTCGACGCGGCCAGCGCAGCAGCACCTCGCCCGACATCGTTGCCGCCGTCCGGCACCTCGTGCTCATCGCCAACGACGATCTCATCGCCGGACTGCTGAACCGAAACAAGCTGACCACAGGCCACGGCAACCGCTGGACGCGCGAGCGCGTGACGTCTCTTCGCTCGCATCACAAGATCCCGGTCCATCGCCC